>JAUIIK010000019.1 GCA_030431755.1 Chloroflexia bacterium | reverse complement strand
AGCCATATCCCGGGCATGAGATACCCGAACCCGCCAACTACCAGCGGAAGGAATAGCGTCGTTGTCGAAAGACCGCTACTAATCAGAAACAGAAAGAAGATCGAAAACCCAAGAATGAGTCCCAGCGCCAACCGAACTCCCATGAATTCAACCGCGCCGAGCTTCGACGGGTTTCCTGCCTCTACCAGGTTTTGCTGCAGCTTCTCCAGGTTCTTGTGCGGCAGGAATCGACCAAAGAAACCACCAACACGCTTGATTGCGGGGGCAAGTACGCGCTGCCGGAACGGCAGTGTCAGTTCCAGCTCCTCCAGCGAAACTGGGTCTTCTGCGAATGCAGCGAGCCTTTCCTCGATACTAATCGCGTCGTCCTGGCCTCTCAAGCCCCAGACTACGAGGATCGCCACTCCAGCTACAAGTAGAACAAGTATCGGTGCGAGAATCATCAGATCCATTTGTCGCCCCTTCGCATGATGACCGTTGGCACGAACTACGGGATTGCCGCTTTGCTTCCGGCAAACGCGGACTACACTTTGATGTCGACGATCTTACGCATGATTAGATATCCCACTACCATGAGAATACCAGCGCCAACCGGCATGCAGACGAACGGCCACACAAACATTTGATTCATGTATGACGGGTTCATCAGAAACAGACCCGCACCGAGAACGAGCGGCAATGCACACAATACGTATGCGGATATCGACTGCTGCGCCGTCAAGGTTCTGATCTCGCCTTTGATGCGCACTCGTTCACGAATCGTCTCGCCGATGACATCGAGGATTTCGCCGAGGTTGCCACCAACTTCGGTTTGAATCAGGATGGCGGTGATAAGAAGATCAAGGTCCTCACTCGGTACGCGGCGATAGAGATTTTGCAAAGCCTGATTTGGCGAGATGCCCAGCCCAACCTCACGAACGACACGACGAAACTCTTCTGATATCGGTGCTGGAGACTCCTTAGAGACCAGGTCCATTGTCTGGAGCAAACTGTACCCTGCACGCAGCGAGTTGGCCATCAGAGAGATCGTGTCGCCGAGCTGATTGTTGAAAGCCCCCTGCCGCTTGGATGCTCTGAACTTCAGGTAGAAGTGTGGAGCCATCCATCCAACTCCGGCTGTAACCAACCCTAGGACGATAGCGACCGCCAGATTGAAGCGCCCCATCAACAAGCCGACAACCGAGAATCCGGCCGCGGAACCAAGCCGCACAAGAATCCACTCACCGACCGTCATGCGGAGATCTGCTCGCGCAAGGTTGTCGCGAATTGCGTCGCTCGACGACCTACCTCCAACGGCCTCTTCGACGCGATTCGCCATCACAGTACGCGCACGCGGCTCCTCCGAGGGGGCAACAATCGTGTCGGTCACATGTCCGTAGCGTTCAAGCCGGTTCTCCATCTCTGGAGTAGCGGCCCGGCTGCGGGTGGTTTGGACCCCGAACACAACGAGCAGCGCGGCCCCAATGACCAGGATGCCCAAGATGATGATCAAAACCGGAATCGTCATTTCACCCTTTTCCTCACGAGACCGCCCGACTCTGCATAGTCAGCGAACTAGAAGACGCGATCCTGCGCTCCGAAGATGTTCGGCGGCAGGTAGATGTTGGAAGATTCGAACTGCGCCATGAACTTCGGTCGGATCCCGGTCGGCTTGAGCCGGCCAACGACGCGACCATTCTCCATACCAGTCTGCTCGTACTCGAATATGTCCTGAAGCACGATGACATCGCCCTCCATGCCCTGGACCTCAGTCACATAGGTGATCTTGCGTGAGCCATCCTTCAGGCGCGACTGATGCACGATGAGGTCGACCGCCGATGCGATCTGCTCGCGAATAGCACGTACCGGCAGATCGACGCCGGCCATGAGCACCATCGTCTCAAGACGAGCGAGCGTGTCGCGTGGCGCGTTTGAGTGGGCGGTCGTCATCGAACCATCGTGGCCGGTGTTCATAGCCTGGAGCATATCGAGCGCTTCACCACCACGACACTCACCGACGACTATGCGCTCGGGCCGCATACGGAGAGAGTTGATAACCAGGTCGCGAATCGATACCTCGCCCCGGCCCTCAATGTTTGCGGCACGAGACTCCAGTGTGACGACGTGATCCTGTCGCAGCTGAAGTTCAGCTGCATTCTCGATCGTGACAATGCGTTCGTCTTCAGGGATAAAAGACGACAGTAGATTGAGCGTCGTGGTCTTGCCGGAACCGGTACCGCCCGAGACAACGACGTTGAGGCGTGCCTTGACACACGCTTCGAGGAACACAACCATCTCTGGTGTCATCGTCCCAAACCGGACCAGGTCGTCGGTCGTCAGCGGATCCTTTGCGAACTTACGGATAGTGAGCACAGGACCAACGAGCGATATCGGCGGGATGATCGCGTTGATACGCGAGCCATCCGGCAAGCGCGCATCAACCATCGGCGAGCTCTCGTCGATGCGCCGCCCGAGAGGGCTGACGATCCTGTCGATCACGCGCATCACGTGGTCATCGTCGACAAAGCCGACGTCAGTGAGCACCAAGCGACCATTGCGCTCGGCGTACACTTGATTCGGACCATTGACCATGATTTCCGATATGGAGTCATCATTGAGCAGCGGTTCGATTGGTCCGAAACCGAGAATCTCAGCCGAGATTGCCTCGAACAGGCGCATGCGCTCGACGCGCGTAAGGACAATCGACTCGGAGTCCAGTACAGAGTTGAATGTTTCCTCGACGGTGCGCCGTACTTCTTCGGCATTCGAGAGGTCCATACGCGGGTCGAGTTCGGAAATGAGACGGTTCTGCACACGCGATTTCAGGTCGGCAAATGAGTCACCGCCGGGACTTGAGCCTGCGCCCGGTCGTCGAAGAACCGACGATCCGCCGTCGCGTCCGGCGCTCCGTGAGGCTGCGGCCTCCGCAAGCGACCGTGTGCCAAGTGACTTCAACATTCCGGTGTTGCTATCCGCAGGTGATTCCGGCTTGCTCTGCTCACTAGACGGTTCCGCAGGGGGAGTAGCTGGGGCGTTGTTTCCCGACTGCTCGCCCAGATTTCCAGTTGTTCCTATGCGCTTGAGGAGTGACATGTGCTACTGAATCTCCCTCCGGAGTGCTAGACTCCCATTCTCGTTCACCAAAATCTGCGGCATGGCTTAGTGACGCAGTGCTACTCGAAGGCGACCAACAAGGGATGCCTTGTCACCATCGCTTGCAACATCGCCCACGGCAATGTCAGACAGTTCTGGGTCAATCTCCTTGAGGTATGACGCAGCCATCCGGCGTACCTCGAGGCCTGCACGCGAGTCACGTGTACCACTCACGAGCGGCACACCTTCGTTGATGCTTCGTAGAACCGGTCCCGGTTCGTCCGGGATCTCGGCCCACAGGTCTCGGCGTAGGCTCTCGCCGATTTCGATCGCAGGTATTCCCGAGTATTCGTTGGTGCGGTTGAGCAAGATCCGGACGCGAGAGTTCTCGTACCCAAGTAGGTCGGTGATTTCGAGGAACTGCCGCGCATCTTTGATTGCGGCCATGTCCATCGTGACCACCAGCATCAGCAGGTCTGACAAGTCATAGAGCTGAAGGTTGAGATCGTCGAATCCCGGGCGCGTGTCCACGATGATGTAGTCGAACATTGACGTCATCACGCCGAGACAATCACGCACGATTGCGGTCGTCACGACTTCAGCGTCCTGCGGCGCAGAAGGGGAGGCCAGCAACCGTACCCCAGACGCATGATCCTGGAGAATATTGTCGAGCATCTCGTCGTCGATGGATTCCTGATAGGCCACAGCCTCCGATATCGTCTTACCGTCACCAAGGTTCATCAACAAGCCGACATCGCCAAAGGCGAGATTTGCGTCAAGAATGCCGACACGCTGGTTTGTCATCTCGCGCAACGCGATAGCGAAGTTCGTTACGAGGAACGAGCGGCCAACCCCGCCTTTTGAGCTCGCAAAGGTGATGACACGCGCTTGGCCAGCTGGTCGTTGATCGCTCGTCTTGGGTTTTGCAACCACTTCTCGCTCGACCGTCTGCACCGGAAGGGATTCGACCATCTGATGCACCGTGCGAACGCCTGACAATAGATCGTCCAGGCTGAACGGTTTCACAAGGTACTCGCGGGCGCCGGCGAGCATTGACCGTCGAAGAACATCCGGCTCATTGAGCACCGACATCATAATGACGCCGGTGTTTGGCCGCTGGCTCAGGATCGTCTTCGTCGCCTCGATGCCGTCCATCTCCGGCATGTTTACGTCCATGAGCACGACAGTCGGCTGCTTCGTCGCAGTCTCTTCAATCGCTTCGCGGCCGCTGCTCGCCTTCCCGACGATCTCAATGTCAGGCTCGAACTTCAAGAGTCGCTCGACGTTGTCGCGGCTCTCCTGAACATCGTCGACGATTAGAACCTTGATCTTTGCCACGTTATTGCGCTCCCGCTTCGGGCAGCCGAACCGTCTTGGGCACTGTCATGCCCCAATTGTCAACCAGTAGATTCATCGTGACACCAGGCGTCTGTACTATTTCTTCGTCCTCGGGACTACGGAGAACCAGTTGGAATGTCCCATTCTCGACGAGGTACCGCACGAGCTCCGCCTCGGTGGGATCAAGGTCGAGAACCAAATAGTTTCCTTCGACCTGTGGGTTGGCCTCGCCCAACGATGCTGAAATCACCCGCAACACTCGCACATTCTGCAAGATCGTCTTGCCAACGGGGTCACCATCGACAACATCCGACATCCAGAAGCGCGATCCATCCTCACCCGGATACGGATATGTCGGCCCCTCAGGTGCAGTTCCGTACTCCGGCAAGGATGCGCCCGCGGGCCTGCCTTCGCCCTCTGTGAGCGAGTCGCTTGGAGCATCACGAAGCTCCAGGTTGTCCGGGAACTCCATTGGATAGGTCGGATTGACACGCAAGAGACTGACACGTGTATTGAAGATTATGTCGATATGGTCTTCGTCGCGAATCTGTCCAGCGATGAGATTGGAGCCATCGACAAGCATTGGATAGGCGCGGCGGCCCGGGTCGATGCGGTTTGCGAGGCCGGGCAGCTCGCGGTTGCTCTCGACGAGCACCTGGCCTGAGAAGAGGTCGACCGAATAGGCGAAACCGACGGCTTCTACCGTATTCCGCATCGCGTCCGTCGGAACTTCGTCCGAGCGCACCGTCTCCTCGGTCAAGTCTTCTTCGGTCAACACAGTATGGGCCGGCACGTCGCGGGCTGCGACAATGACGGTGATATCCCGAACTTCTTCGGGGGATTCGGTCGCGTTGGGATCTGCTTCGTCCCCTCCACCGCCGCCACTAAAGAGGACGACGAGCACCAGGCCAATTGCAACAACGGCGAGCCCTGCTCCGAGGGCGATAAATAGCCGTCCACTCCGTCTCATGTACTTCTCCCTGAGAGTCGCCTGGGCGGCGAGCCAGAACGTCGATTGATGCGAAAGATCGGCCTAATTCGCACTATCCGATCTGTGGTCGATGATAGGTAGCGCGCAGGCGTGGAACAATAGGATTTTGGTAACGGTGGGCTAACCGTGCGTCCGTCCGCAGCACGCTTAAAGGGCTCTTATGGCAGCAGATCCCCGATCTACAGCGTTCATCCCGGGGCTCGCGTCCCAACTGCCGTCGCAGCCAATCGTTGCAGTCGAGCCTGATGGTGACGCCGGCATCATGTTGTATCTACGGGGCGGCAACGGCCACACTCGAACGGTACGCCAACCCTTCTCACCGTGGCTGGTGACAACAGAGCGGTCCAGCCAGCTTGCCCGGCTAACGCTCAATGAGACGGTGCTCGACGGTCCTGGCGATCTCCGGATTCTCAAGCACTTTACTTCCGGCGCACTCTGGAGCGACGCCGTCCGGGAGCTCCGGCGCAACAACGCGGATCATCTCGTGTTCATGTCGCGCACTGAACAGTTCCTCGTTGAAACAGGCTTGACGCTCTTCGATGGGCTTGAGTTCGGCGAGCTCCGGCGCGCTCAGATCGACATTGAGACGCTCGGCCTCGATCCCCACGAACCAGGCAATCAGATCATCATCATCACCGCAACGCTAAACGGAGAAGACTCGCTTGTGGTGCATGGCGGCGACCACGACGAGGCGACCCTGATCGAGCTGCTCGGCGAATGGATCGCGCAACGGGATCCGGACGTGATCGAGGGCCACAACATCTTCAACTTTGACCTGCCGTTCATTGCCGCCCGCGCCGAAGCACACGGCATGGCTCTGCGATGGGGGCGCGACCGTTCACCTGTGCGTTTCGGCAGACGACAGCGGTTCAAGGCCGGCGCGCGCACGATCCCCTACGAGGCGGCCTACATCCGTGGCAGACATCTCATCGACACCTATCAGCAAATCCAGCGGTACGATGTCGCCGGACACCTCAGCAGCTACGCCCTCAAGCCGGCTATCGCCCAGCTCGGGCTGGAACGACACGACCGCACCCATGTCGCCGGTGAAGACATCCGCGCAACCTGGAAGCGGGACCCGGATCGACTACTACGCTACGCGCTCGATGACGTACGGGATACGAATGTCCTGAGCGCTCTCGCGCTGCCAACAGAGTACTATCAAGCACAGTTGCTGCCGGCCAGCCTCCAGTCAGTCGCGACCGGCGGCCCCGGCGAAAAAGTCAACGACCTACTGGTCAGGGCCTATCTCCGCAACGGTCAGAGCATTCCGCTGCCGGGCCGCGCGCGCGAGTACCCCGGCGGCTATACCGCTGTTCGCGCAACCGGGATCTTTGGGCACCCGGTCGTGAATGCAGATGTCGAGAGCCTGTACCCGTCCATCATGCTCGCCGACGAAATCGCGCCGACAAGTGACGTTCTCGGGGTCTTCCTCCCGCTCCTGAGCACGCTAACTAACGAGCGCTTGCGTGCGAAGCGGCTGGCGGCAGGGACGAGCGGACCAGACGGCGCACGCTGGCAAGGCACGCAAGCAAGTCTCAAAGTCCTGATTAACTCGTTCTATGGCTATCTGGGTTATGGTCGCGGCTACTTCAACGACTTCGAAGCTGCCGGGAGAGTAACTCGACGCGGACATGCCGTCGTCAAGACCGTCGAGGATCTCCTTGTAGAAGCGGGCAGCACGATTATTGAGATCGACACCGACGGCATCTATTTCGTGCCGCCCAGTGCAGCCCACAATCGCGCTGAGATCGACAGCCTCGTTGAGTCGGTCGGAGAGCAGCTCGGCGCTGGCATCAACCTGTCCGTCGACGGCGTCTGGGAGAAGATGCTCTCATTGCGGCTCAAGAATTACGCGCTGCTCGACGCCGACGGGCGCCTGACCGTCAAAGGGAGCTCGTTGCGTAGCCGCCGCGACGAGCCGTATCTGAGGGAGTTCCTCTACGGAGCTATCCGCGGCTATCTGGGCGACGACACGACACAGGCACCGCGTGAACTCTACCTGGATGCGGCCCGCAACATACTCAGCGGCGCACTGGAGCCCGAGGCATTCAGCCGGCAGGAGTCGATCACCGAGCGCACCTTCACGAGCGAGGCCAACCGGCGGCTCGCGCGAGCCGCGCGCGGCGAACGTATTGGAGAACGGATTAGCGTTTACCAGCGCCAGGACGGAGAGCTCGCGCGGTCAGACGACTATGCCGACGACGAAGACCGCGCATATTTGCTCCAGAGACTCCGGGCCATGGCCGAGCGATTTCGTCCGCTCTACCCCGAGGACGGGAGCTTCGATCACGAGTTTCCACTGATCTCGCCGGGCAGCGATATCGATGCGATCGAGACACAGGAGCGCGCGACCCAGCAGACCCTGTTCGATCTGTAGCTGCATAACAAAAAAACACCCGATCCGGAGATCGGGTGTTTCTACTGGTAGCGGGGGTAGGATTCGAACCTACGACCTTTGGGTTATGAGCCCAACGAGCTACCACTGCTCCACCCCGCAATAGTATCGAGAAGTGATGACGGTAGTTGATCTGCTAGGGAGTGCGCGCAGCGGCCTCACCTCCCACACAGTTGCCCGTGCAGTACTATCCGGCGCTGCCGTGGGTCACGACCAGGTTCGGGATGGATGCTGGGTGGGTCCACGGCGCTCTGGGCCACGCACACTCCCGAGCAGATCAACACGCATATGTTCATTCGTCATTGTCTCACCGTTCTGCGACGGTGTTGAGACGGGAAGAGGAAAGAATCCTGAGGATTCTGAGTGATGGGAAATAAAGAGCCCTCGGCCATTAGTACGGCTTGGCTCCAGTCAGTTACCTGCTGTCCACCGGCCGCCTATCGACCCGGTAATCTTCCGGGGGCCTTACTCCTCCGAAGAGGATGAGAAGGCTTGTCTTGAGGTGGGCTTCCCACTTAGATGCTTTCAGCGGTTATCCCGTCCGGACGTAGCTACCCAGCGGTGCCGGTTTCCCGACAACTGGCACACCAGCGGTCCGTCCAACCCGGTCCTCTCGTACTAGGGTCAGATCCCCTCAACCTTCTGCACGCCCGCGGCGGATAGAGACCGAACTGTCTCACGACGTTCTGAACCCAGCTCGCGTACCTCTTTAATGGGCGAACAGCCCAACCCTTGGGACCGCCTCCAGCCCCAGGATGAGACGAGCCGACATCGAGGTGCCAAACAGTGCCGTCGATGTGGACTCTTGGGCACTATTAGCCTGTTATCCCCGGCGTAGCTTTTATCCGATAAGCCACGGCCCTTCCACTCGGTACCGTGGGATCACTATGTCCGACTTTCGTCCCTGCTCGGCTAGTCAGCCTCGCAGTCAAGCTCCCTTGCTGCCATTGCACGCTCCGACCGGTTTCCATTCGGCCTGAGGGAACCTTTGAGCGCCTCCGTTACCTTTTCGGAGGCGACCACCCCAGTCAAACTCCCCACCAGCCACTGTCCCCCGCCCGGATAACGGACGGAGTTAGAGTGCCGAGATGAACAGAGTGGTATTTCACCGATGCCTCCACCTGAACTGGCGCCCAGGTTTCACAGGCTCCCACCTATCCTGCACAATTCATCCCTACACCCAATGGCAAGCTAGAGTAAAGCTGCACGGGGTCTTTTTGTCCTGCCGCGGGTCACCCGCATCTGCACGGGTTCTTCAATTTCACCGAGTCCTACGTTGAGACAGTGTCCAGATCGTTATGCCTTTCGTGCGGGTCGGAACTTACCCGACAAGGAATTTCGCTACCTTAGGACCGTTATAGTTACGGCCGCCGTTTACTGGGGCTTCAGTTCCGAGCTTCCACTCGTCCCTTTAACCTTCCAGCACTGGGCAGGCATCAGCCCCTATACGTCCCCTTACGGGTTCGCAGAGACCTGTGTTTTTGGTAAACAGTCGCCTGGACCTCTTCGCTGCGACCCCCTCCCGCTCCAGCCGCAAGGGCTTTCACGTTAACGGGGCACTCCTTCTCCCGAAGTTACGGAGTCAATTTGCCGAGTTCCTTAACGTAGGTTCTCTCGTCCACCTGAGTCTTCTCGACCTGACCACCTGTGTCGGTTTGCGGTACGGTCACCATGCGCACTGGCTAGAGGCTTTTCCTGGCCGTACGGCGTCGGCCTACTTGGCATTCCTTGAGGTCCGCCTGACCATCACCTCTCAGTCATCGCTTCACGGGATTTGCCTCGCGAAGCTCCCTACCGGTTTGGACGACTTGCGTCGCTAGGCTTAGCCCCCGGCGTCACCCCATTGCTCATAACGTGGCACGGTGGTACTGGAATATTGACCAGTTATCCATCGCCTACGCCTCGCGGCCTCGGCTTAGGACCGACTAACCCGCAGCTGATCAGCATGGCTGCGGAACCCTTGGTCATTCGGTGGGGCGGATTCGCACCGCCCTCGCGCTACTCATACCGGCATTCTCTCTTCGCGCCGCTCCAGCCGTGCTCCCGCTCGACCTTCTCAGCTGACGCGAACGCTCCCCTACCAATGCGAAACAAGTTCGCATTCCGCAGCTTCGGTACATGTCTTAGCCCCGGTACATCGTCGGCGCCGGAACACTTTCGACCAGTGAGCTGTTACGCACTCTTTCAAGGATGGCTGCTTCTAAGCCAACCTCCTGGTTGTCTACGCGTTCCAACATCCTTGCCCACTTAGACATGATTTAGGGACCTTAGCTGACGGTCTGGGCTGTTTCCCTTTCGACAATGGAGCTTATCCCCCACTGTCTGACTCCCGCGGTCATACGGCACTGGCATTCGGAGTTTGACTGGATTCGGTAAGCGGGAAGCCCCCTAGTCCAATCAGTGCTCTACCTCCAGTGTCGCTCCGGCCGCGAGGCTAGCCCTAAAGCTATTTCGGGGAGAACCAGCTATCGCCAGGTTCGCTTAGCATTTCACCCCTAACCACAGCTCATCCGCACAGTTTGTAACCTATGTCGGTTCGGCCCTCCACGAGCTCTTACACTCGCTTCAGCCTGGCCATGGTTAGCTCACCTGGTTTCGGGTCGACCGCCCGCCACTTACGCGCCCTATTCAGACTCGCTTTCGCTTCGGCTCCGGGTATCACTCCCTTAACCTTGCGACAGACGGTCACTCGCCGGTTCGTTCTACAAAAAGCACGCCATCACCCTAGCTACGACGTATCGCAGCCAACAGGCTCTGACAGACTGTGAGCACACGGTTTCAGGGTCTATTTCACTCCCCTCGACGGGGTGCTTTTCACCTTTCCCTCACGGTACTAGTTCACTATCGGTCATGTCGGGTATTTAGCCTTGGAAAGTGGTCTTCCCAGCTTCCTACAGAATTTCACGTGTTCCGTAGTACTTCCGGATTCCGATCCGAGCCATTCCATTTTCGCCTACGGGACTATCACCCTCTTCGGTTGCCCCTTCCAGTGGCATTCGGCTAACAGAATGGTTTCTTACTCGGTGACGGATCTGCTGCTCCGTCCATCGGCCCGTCCGACCCCGATAACGCAACGCCAGCAGGCTTGGCACGTTATTGGTTTAGGCTGTTCCCTTTTCGTTCGCCACTACTCAGGGAATACTCTCTGTTCCTCAGGGTACTAAGATGGTTCAATTCCCCTGCTTACCTCGGTCACACCTATTTTGTTCAGTGTGCCGTGACGAAGGTTATGCCTTCGCCGGGTTGCCCCATTCGGAATCCCTCGGATCATTGCTTACCCGCAGCTCCCCGAGGCGTATCGTCGCGTGGTCACGTCCTTCTTCGGCCCGACACGCCAAGGCATCCACCGTGTGCCTTCTCGCGCTCTTTCACCCTACAGTATCACTCAGGTTTCTCTCCTCCCGTCTCAACACCGCCCAACCCGAAAGTTGGCGCGCAGAGACGAGAATGAGCAGAACATTTTGCGTGTCATCACTTCTCGATTGTTAAGGTGCTCGGTGGAGCTGTGGGGATTCGAACCCCAGACCTCCGCCGTGCAAAGGCGGCGCTCTCCCAACTGAGCTACAGCCCCGCCAGGTGGGCGATCCTGGACTCGAACCAGGGACCTCACCCTTATCAGGGGTGCGCTCTAACCACCTGAGCTAATCGCCCGTGGCCGGTCTTGGCCGCGCCGTTGGCGATTGAGGAGTAGACAGGGGGGTTGGGAGTGTGGGTCATCACGGGGGTTCGGTTAGGGAGGTGTCGCCGCTCTAGCCCTCCCCGACGAGTGACCTCGTCGGATCCTCAGGCGAGTCGGTGCCACACCTCCAGAACGTCTGCACCCAACCGTGGTTGACCTGAGAGATGTCATACAGTCTCCTGTAGACATGTCTCCCTAGAAAGGAGGTGATCCAGCCGCAGCTTCCGCTACGGCTACCTTGTTACGACTTCGTCCCAGTCACCAGCCCCACCCTCGGCAGCTGCGCCCTCCAAAGAGGTTCGCCCACCGACTTCAGGTGTTGCCGGCTTCCATGACGTGACGGGCGGTGTGTACAAGCCCCGGGAACGTATTCACCGCAGTATGCTGACCTGCGGTTACTAGCAACTCCACCTTCATGGGGGCGAGTTGCAGCCCCCAATCCGGACTGAGACCGGCTTTCTGGGATTGGCTCCGTCTTACGACTTGGCTGCCCTCTGTACCGGCCATTGTAGCGTGTGTGTCGCCCAGGACATAAGGGTCATGCTGACTTGACGTCATCCCCGCCTTCCTCCGCTATGCGGCCGTCTGGCTAGACATCCACGTAACTAGCCACAGGGGTTGCGCTCGTTGCGGGACTTAACCCAACATCTCACGACACGAGCTGACGACAGCCATGCAACACCTGTCTCCGGGCTCTCCGAAGAGCACTCTCCCCTTTCAGGGAGATTCCCGGGATGTCAAGTCCTGGTAAGGTTCTGCGCGTTGCGTCGAATTAAACCACACGCTCCGCTGCTTGTGCGGGGCCCCGTCAATTCCTTTGAGTTTTAGCCTTGCGGCCGTACTCCCCAGGCGGGATACTTACTGCGTTAGCTCCGGCACGGCCGGGGTCAACTCCCGCCACACCTAGTATCCATCGTTTACTGCGTGGACTACCGGGGTATCTAATCCCGTTCGCTCCCCACGCCTTCGTGCCTCAGCGTCAGGTCAAGTCCAGTCGGCCGCCTTCGCCTCTGGTGTTCCTCCCGATCTCTACGCATTTCACCACTACACCGGGAATTCCACCGACCTCGCCTTGCCTCCAGTGAGCCCGTTTCGCGCGACCCTCCCCGGTTAAGCCGGGGGCTTTCACACACGACGTAACCCACCGCCTGCGCACCCTTTACGCCCAGTAACTCCGGACAACGCTTGGCCCCTACGTATTACCGCGGCTGCTGGCACGTAGTTAGCCGGGCCTTCTTCCCACGGTACCGTCACTTCCTTCGTCCCGTGGAAAAGGGGTTTACACACCGAAATGCTTCTTCCCCCACGCGGCGTTGCTCCCTCAGGCTTGCGCCCATTGGGGAAAATTCCTTGCTGCTGCCTCCCGTAGGAGTCGGGGCCGTGTCTCAGTCCCCGTGTGGCTGATCATCCTCTCAGACCAGCGACCGATCGTTGCCCTGGTAAGCCATTACCCCACCAGCTAGCTAATCGGGCGCAGCCCCCTCCTGATCCACTCCATAGCGTTTTCTTCCTCAACGTCCCCGCTAAGGAAGCTATCGGGTATTAGCCAGCGTTTCCACTGGTTATCCCCATGATCAGGGCAGGTCGACCACGCGTTCCTCACCCGTCCGCCACGGTCCACTCCCGATCCCCTCCGAAGAAGGGATTGATGGAAGCTCCCGTTCGACTTGCATGCATTAGGCACGCCGCCAGCGTTTATCCTGAGCCAGGATCAAACTCTCCATCTGTGTGTTTTCCCTCCAACCATCCCGAAAGATGACCGGAGTCCTTGACGTTGCTGTTGCCCCTCCTCATGGCGTGCTCTCACATCACCATGACTCGAAGCCACCCACACTCTGGCTCCATCCTGTCTACTCCTCAATTGTCAACGTGCAGCCAGATAAATCCGGCTCTGTGCCACTCAAGTTTTTGAGCGCCCGGCTATCTTACCGGGAGAGTTCCTGAGTGTCAAGACACTCTCAGAACTTCGCCTCTTCCCCGTCCCAACGCCGCACTCTCAAGTGCCGCCCCGTTTCGGGCAAGACTATAATCCTATCAGCAGTGAATCGTCAGTTCAAGAGCGAAAGGCACATTGATCTTGAATCGCAAACCCATCATCGGAATCACCCCGTCGCCCACGGTCCGCGAGATGCCTCACGGCGCCTTCGACCAGTTCAGCCTCTCCGATACCTACACGACCGCCGTTGAAGCCGCTGGCGGGGTGCCGATCATCCTACCGCCGCAAGCTGGCAATCTCGAGGAGCTGCTCGGCATTCTCGACGGCGTCATCATCAGCGGCGGCGGCGACATCGACCCGAGCGCCTACGGTGATACGGATGTCCACCCAAAGACCGGCGGCATCCACGCCGGCCGCGACGCCCTCGAACTCGGGCTCATCCCGCTCGCCATCGAGCGTAAGGTGCCCATGCTCTGCATCTGCCGCGGTATCCAGGCACTGAATGTTGCCTGCAACGGAACGCTCTACCAGGACGTTGCCGACCAGTACGGCGACTCTCTCGAACACCGGCAGCAAACAGCGCAGATATCGCGCGAACATCCAAGCCACCGCGTTACAGCGCAGCCGGGTTCGCTTCTGGCTAGCGTCTACGGCACCACTGAAATCCAGGTCAACTCATTCCACCACCAGGGCATCAATAAGTTGGGCGACGGCCTCATTGCTACCGGGGTTTCAGACGATGATCTGATCGAGGGGGTCGAGCTGCCGGACCATCCGTGGCTGCTCGGCGTCCAGTGGCACCCCGAGATGATGTACGCCGCGCACGCCGAACACCTGAAGCCGTTCGAGGCGCTCGTCGTTGCTGCTCTGGCAGGTTCCGCAGTTCCTGCATAGTCCTCACTTAGCAGCGGAAACGTGCAACCGGGGGCGGATTACCGTCCCCGGTTTCTAATCGGTCATTGTCTTGTGACGGGCGCTAGTTAACACTCACCGCCGCGGCGAGTCGCTCGCGGGTTGAGTGCGCCGAGGCGTCTTGTTCGATGTTGGCAACCTCCTGGAACTCGTCCGGAAGGCTCACTTGCAGCGCTTCTGCGATGGTTGCGACCGGCACAAAGGTCATTTCCTCACGCAACTCCTCGGGCACATCGTCGAGATCGACCTCGTTACGCTTCGGCAAGATGAAGGTTGTGACACCCGCACGCCGGGCGGCGAGCGCCTTCTCCTTGATCCCGCCAACCGGCAGCACCTGCCCGCGCAACGTGACCTCGCCGGTCATCGCGACATCATCGCGCGCCGGGATTCCAGTCAACAGCGAGATCAACGCCGTGGTGAGCGCCACTCCAGCCGACGGGCCATCCTTTGGCGTTGCCCCGGCTGGGACATGAACGTGGAGATCCTGTTCTTTGAAGACCTCGGGATCAATCCCCAGCGCGCGGGCGTTGCCGCGCACATAGGACATCGCGGCCTGCGCCGATTCGCGCATGACGTCCCCAAGCTGGCCGGTGATCGTCAGTCCGCCCTTGCCCTCGGCCTGGCTGGACTCGATGAACATGATGTCGCCGCCGACGGCGTTGACACCGACGCCGATCGCGACGCCCGGCAGGCTCGTCCGTGTCGCGAGCTCCTCGTAGAAGTAGCGCGGCCGGCCGAGATACTCCCGAACATGCTCCGGGTCCAACTGTTCTGGCACGTCGTCGCCAGCTGCAACCCGCGTCGCTAGCTTGCGCGCGACCGAGCCGATCTCGCGCTCGAGGTTGCGCACGCCGCTCTCGCGGGTGTGATGCTGGACAATGTGCAGCACCGCCGCATCGGTCCACTCCGTGAGGTCTTCATCAAGCGCATGCGCCTTCATCTGCTTCGGGATGAGGTAGCGCTTGGCGATGTTGAGCTTCTCTTCATCCGTATAGCCGCTTAGATGAATGATCTCCATCCGATCGCGCAAAGGCGCGGGAATCGGATCGAGCAGATTCGCGGTCGTGATGAACATGACCTTCGAGAGATCGAACGGAACGTCGAGATAGTGGTCACGGAAGGTCGAATTCTGCTCCGGATCGAGCACTTCGAGTAGCGCCGAGGCTGGATCACCACGCCAGTCCGAGCCGATCTTGTCGATCTCGTCGAGGACAAAGACAGGGTCATTTGCCTCCGCTCGGCGAATTGCCTGGATGATACGGCCAGGCATCGCACCAATGTAGGTGCGGCGGTGGCCACGGATCTCCGACTCGTCCCGCACGCCGCCGAGCGACATCCGGGTGTATTTCCGGCCAACGGCTTCGGCGATGCTTTGGGCCAATGATGTCTTGCCGACGCCGGGCGGGCCAACAAAGCAGAGAATCGGCTCTCGAGCTTCGAATTCCTCGCCCGCTTCCATGCGCTCCTTGCGCAGCCGGTGCACGGCCAGGTATTCGAGGATGCGGTCCTTGACCTTCTCCATGTTGTAGTGATCGCGGTCGAGGATCTCCCGGGCATCCTTGATATCGATCGAACCTTCGGTCGAAACGTTCCACGGGAGCTCGACCAGCCAGTCGAGATAGGTCTTGATCACGCCATACTCAGCCGAGGCTTGCGGTATGCGCCCGAGCCGGTCCAGCTCGCGGTTGGCTTCCCGCTCCGCCTCCTCCGGCATGCCGGCTTCGGCGACCTTCTCGCGCAGCTCATCGACCTCGGCCTGGGCGTCATCTTCTTCGCCCAGCTCGCGCCGAATGGCCTTGAGCTGTTCGCGCAGGTAGTACTCGCGCTGCGTCTTGCTCATCTCGTCCTGGACATCGCCCTGGATCTTCTTGCCCAATTCGAGCAGATCCAGCTCCTTCGTCATGAATGAGGAGAGCTTCAGCAGCTTCTCGCGGATCGTGTCGAGCTCGAGCAACTCCTGGCGCTCATCCGGCTCGATCCGCAGATTCGTGGCGATGAGATAGGCAAGCGCCAATGGCTCGTCGATGTTGATAGCGGCGGTCACCAGCTCATCGGGCAGGTTCGACACCAGGCTCACGAGACGCTGGAAGAGCTCCAGCGTTGACCGCACGAGCGCGGTCGTCTCGACATCCTCGGCGTCGCTGTCTTCCGGGAGTGGCTCGACTCGGGCCGAGAGAAATGGCTCCTCGGTGATCCACTCCTCGATCTTGACGCGACTCTGGCCCTGAATGGCCAGCCGCACGGTGCCGTCAGGAATCCGCATCAGCTGCCGGATAGTTGCCAGCGTGCCAACCGCGCGCACTTCGTCCGGGCCGGCGTCGGTCTGGTCATCATCGTACTGCTTGACCAGGACAACGCGCCGGTCACCCGACGCCACGCTATCGATCAAGCGCAACGAGCGTGGCTGGCCGGCAGCGAGTGGCACCATTGTCAGCGGTAGCACGACCGTGCCGCGCAACGGCAGAACCGGCAGCACTTCACCGGACTCGAGCACGGCGTCATCAACGTCGAAGGCGTCCAAGCCGACTTCAACCTCAGCGCCATCGTCGACCAGTTCTTCTGGATTCGTTTGTGGTTTCTGATCCTCTGTCATGTAATGAGGTCCTTTGCTATCGAGCGGTCGCCGCGACGTCGACTACGCTTCGTCGGGCACATCCGCATCGATGTAGGTAACAGCAATCTGCGTCGGTGCGGTCTTATGCAATCTGATATGCAACATGCCGTTTTCGTAGAGCGCCGCGACACGTTCATGATCTACGCCGTAAGGCAGCAGGATGTCCGCTGCGAACGGCCCATACTGAATACCGATCTCATGGACCGAGCGGTTCGGGTCCGTGCTGGCGGGCAAGCGCTCGCCACGCACGCGCAAGGTGTTTTCATCCAACGCGACGCTGATCTGATCCTCGCGCACGCCAGCGAGCTCAATGACGACGTTCAGCACATCGTCGGCTTCGAACACGTCAATCGCCGGACGCCAGCAGCCACCGGCTTCGCCACGAGTCCGCAACGTCGGAGCCCTGTTCGTGCTAAGCATTACTCCCTGGAATAGCTCATCAATCTGATAGGTCACGCGGGCCGCCGAACGGGCGCGCCGGCGGGTCGAGTCGTCGTTCATAAATTCTCCCTCATGTCGTCGTCTGAGCCGGTGCGACCGGCACGCGGGGATGCTCGGACAATCGAATATCTATTGTATCGCAGAGATACTAAGTTGACAAGACTCGACTCAAGAAAGAATCCATAAAGGATTTCAACTGAAGGGTCCATAGAGCACGGCGACGACAGCACAGCCCCAGAGCGCGACGGAACCTAGCAGCGGCCGGTCACTGAGCAGCAGCTGCTCCGGCGCGCCACCCTCTTCACGAACATAAACAAGCAACAGGTAGCGAAATATTCCGTAAAGGACGAACGGGATCGTCAACATCATGGCGTGATTCTCGGGCAACGCCTCGGCCGTGAAGGTGTAGAGCGAGTAGGACATGATCGAGGCCGCCGCCGTCAGCAAGATCAGCTGGTCCAGCAGCTCGACTGAATACTCGTCGAGATTGCGCCGGTGCTGGCCGGCAGCGGCCTCGAGCAAGCGCATTTCATTGCGCCGCTTGGCAAACCCAAGAAAGAGCGACAGCAGCACCGTACAGACATAGAGCCAGGGGCTGATCGGAATCGCCAACACAACTGCCCCACCGGCGGCGCGCAACACGAATCCGCCAGAGATCGCAAAGACATCGATGATGACGTGGTGCTTCAACCAGAATGAGTAGGCGAGAATCAGCGCGATGTAGCAAACGACGATGACACCGAAGCCTGGCCGCAATAGCCACCCGGCAATCGGGGCAAGCACGATTGCAGCGACGGCTGCGGCCCTCGCTACCGGCATCGGCAGCCGCCCCGAGGCGATTGGCCGGTGACGCTTGACCGGGTGCAGGCGGTCCGTCTCGGCGTCCAGCAGATCGTTGACGAGATAGACCGCGCCGCTCGCGAGACAGAGGACAAAGAAGGCCGCGATGGCGATCAACACACGGCCCGGATCATCCAGTTGGAGGTCAAACGTCAATGCGGCAAAGACGAGCAGATTCTTCGTCCACTGACGCGGCCGCATCGACTGGATGAGCGCGATTGGAATGCCGAGCGGCGAGTGCTGCCCGTGCGGTGGAGTGCCGGCATCATCTGGCACGGTTGTCGCCAAACGGCTGCGCGCGCATTCGGCCCACGCGGCCTACTCCGCCGCCAACGCTTGCGCGGAGTAGACGTTCGCATCGTTCCAGAGCATCCAGCCGGCAGAGCCAAGCTCCTGCGCGGCATCGATCTCAGCACGAACCTCTTCAGCGCCGTAATCGATGCCGAGGCCGCTTGAGAAATCTTGCAGCCAGGGGCGGAACTTGAAGGCGCCTGCGCCAAACCGGTCCTCGACGCGCTCCATGTTTACGCGGACAACCTGGTATGGATTATCGTTCGGGAAATCGTAGCCGAATGTGCCCGGGGAGAATGACGACGGAAACAGCACCGGGTTGACGACATCGACGAGCGGAGTGATGAGCTCGAGATCCTGACCGATGCCGTTGTCGGATTCATCCCAGAGCACTGTCCCTACAACATCGACCGCCAGAAACGCGCCCGTTGGCGACAGCGCCGCGCGCGTCTGTGCCAGGAAGTCGGCGATTGCAGTCGTCCGAACGTCACCATTCAGCGGCGTGCCATAGTCAGCGACTTCGACCGGCCCATCGGTCGGGAACCGCAAGTAATCCAGCTGCACCTCGTCAAAGCCTGCCTCGGCGGCCTCGACCGCCACATCGATGTTGTACTGCCAGACAGCGGCGTCGAGCGTGTTCACCCAGGCGACACCATCCCAGGTCGTCCAGACGCCACCGGTCGCGGCGTCCTTTACCGCGAGGTCAGGGCGCTGCGCCGCGAGCAGCGGATCGTTGAAGACGACGACACGCGCAATAGCGTAAATGCCCCGGTCTTCGAGGTCGCCGAGGCGTGACTCCAGGTCGTAGGATTCGTCCACCGCGCCGATCTCCGTGGCCAGCGGCACCTGCGAGTCATAGCGCACCCGGCCAGTCTTGTCCTTTACATCGAGGACGACGGCGTTTAGCTCGGTCGAGTCCAACAGTTCGAGCAGTTCGTTCCAGAGTTGATCGTTCCCGGCAGTTAGCCCGGAGACGTAGATCGCCTTGACCTGGAATGTCTCCAGCACAGCGTCCACGACCATATCGTCGGGGAACGACGAGAAAAACTCGCGGTAACCGGCCTTCTTCACGTAGACCGTGCCGTCCTCAGGCACACCAGCCAGCTGGTAGTTGCCATCCGGCCCGGTCGTGGTGGTTGCTTCGCCTAGCTCAACAAGCGCGTCCGGCACAGCCTGACCGGCGGCGTCGACAACACGTCCGCTGACGATGTCGGGATAGACCTCGAAGTCCAGCACCAGATTGCTGCCAACTTCGGAGCTAACCGGCGATAAGCCTGCATGTTCGACGACGACGACGGCGTCGCTCGGTACATCGAACAGCAGGTACTTTCCATCTTCGTCCGTGACGGTCTTTGCCTCTGCCCGCGTCGGTCCCTGGACTGCCACGGTAGCGCCAGCGAGCGGCTGGTCGGTGCGGAGGTTGGTGACCGTGCCACTAAGCGTGGTCGGGCGCACCTGAATCGCCAGATCGACATCATTTGGATTGACCGGGATCTGCGTGCTTTCGTAGTTCTCGCCACTGACCGATAGGGCGCCGTCGAGCGGGTTCTCAAACGAAAAGTGACCACTTCCGTCGGTTTGGACGGCTGTCGCGCCGGCGGCAACCTGCACACCCTCGACCGGCTCGCCGGTGTAGGCGTCGGTCACAATTCCGGTTACTGCCGGGTCCGATCCGATTCGGTTGATGACGTAGCTACCGATGACCAGGATCAGCGCCAGGGGCAGGATGACGCTATACCACCAGCTAACCCTGGACCAGCGCCGCGGGCGACCTGCGTGTTGCAGCCCGTCTTGAGCCAATGGTGCAGTCTCCCCTAGTCACGCTCCTGTTAACCGGTCTGGCTGGGTAGATGTCGGTGAGGACGATTCTCGCGCCCGCGAACATGCGTTCCCGTGCCGGTCAAGTGTACACTTCCCCAGAACTCAGGGGGATTTCCGACGCCTGGCACGCGCCCGCACACCATCGCCACGCCAGCTGACCGAAACGGACAACATTGCGCTTTGGACTTTCAGGACGTGGTCGATAACTTGCAGTCTGAACTCGATCTGGTGGAGGCGCGGTTGCGCCAGGCTGCTGACGTCGAATACCCCCTCGTTGGCGACTTCTTGAGCGCTATCGTCGCGTCCGGCGGCAAGCGGCTCCGGCCAATGCTCTTGCTACTGGCCGCGCGCTCATTCACCTACGACGTGCCAACGCTTGTGCCAGCAGCGGCAGGCATCGAGCTCCTCCACACCGCCTCGCTCGTCCACGACGACACCATCGACCATGCATTGTTTCGGCGCGGTCAGCCGACACTCAACTCAGCCTTCAGCTCCGAGGCCGTCATTCTGCTTGGCGATTTTCTCTTCGCCCAGTCCGCGATCCTGGCCACCGAGACGATGAATCCGCGGGTCGTGCGCGTCTTTGCAACGACGCTGGGCGAGATTACCGACGGCGTGCTGCGCGAGATCTTCAGCGGCCACCGGACCGATCAGACGCGCCAGGACTACGAGATGCGCATCTACGGCAAGACCGCCTCGCTTTTTGCAGGCGCTGCCGAGATGGGCGCGATCATTGGCGGCGCGCCCGAGCACGCTATCGAGGCGATCCGCAGCTTCGGCACCGATTACGGCATGGCGTTTCAGATCGTCGATGACGTGCTCGACTTCAGCTCGACCAGCGAAACGACCGGCAAGCCCGTCGGCGCGGACCTGCGCCAGGGGACGATCACGCTCCCGACGATGTATTTCCTGGCCGACTCGGACGGCAGCGCCACAGCGACACTCGTCCGGCGCATCGCCGACGGCGAAGCCGTGCCGGAGGATGAGGTCGATGAGGTTACGAGTCTGATCTCGAGCTCGGACGCCATCGACCGGGCCATGGAAGTCGCCAGCACCTACATTGAGACAGCCCGCGCCCGCCTCGACGTCATCCCCGACGACGCGGTCCGCGACGAACTCCACGCCCTCACCGATCTGGCGCTCAGCCGCCTCTACTAACCTGCACTGGTTGCCGCCACCTGAGACAGAGCTGTTCATCGCGCATCGGCGAAAGACCCATGTAGATCCGTAGGGCCGTGGCTCGTCCCCGGCCAGCCAACGCGGCTCGATCCGGGCGTGGCAGGGCCGTGCTCCGGCCCTACGAGGCAGTCCAGTTTTCTGCCAAAGCCATCTGGCCAGCGCTAGACCGCGATGAGGTTCTTCTCATACAAGCGCGACTGAATGTGCGCCCAGGCAGCAGCGCCGACGCCGCCGGTGTTCGAGATACCGCTTGCGAGCTCATGCGGTTGGTCCGGTGTAAGCAGGATCGTGGCCAACCGGTGGTTGTAGCGCGACTCAAGCGTGTCGAGCAGGTACTGCACCTCGTGCGCATGTTGCGGGTGCAGCCCGTTGACGACGAGCAGATCGACCGTCGCAGTCTTTGTCATAGTCTGGCGTGATACTCGTGTAGCGATGTCGAATTCGCGCTTCGCCCGTCCTTGTAGCTCGGGCAGCTCGACGGATTGGAACTCGACCTGCGTCAGGTACGACGTCAGCGCCAGGTCACGCCAGGGCATGTAGAGAAATGACCAGCGCGGGATCACCTCATTCAAACGTATACGCAGGTAGCGCGAGATGCGCTGCGAGCGCGTTCCACTGGCGTTGAAGATCAACCAGCCCTCGCCGCGATTGAGCCGGGTATCGACGGCGTCAAAGTACCCACTGAGCCGTTCGAGCAGATCGCGGTCCTGAAGCGGCACCTGTTCCAATGAGAAATTGTTCATTTTTCAACGTCACCTCGCTGTGCTGCACGGCACGAACGCGACAGACGCGGTGTGTCACTCGCCTTTTCGTGGGTCGAATTCTACGCCAGATCGCGCCGCTGGACCGCTCAGCCTTCGAGCAGGCCTCTAAAGAGCGCCTGAAATTCGGCGACCTTCACCGACTGCGCCGCCTGGCCAGTGCCGTTGACGTGCGGCGATACGCGTGTGCGGCCGCGCCGGTGCGCGCCGACATCGACACTTATCTCTCCGGGAATGCCATCGATCAGGCTTGGGCGCTCGACAACGACAACGGCTAGTGGATCATGCAGATGGACCTGCTCGACGCCGCGCTTCTCGAAAGATGCCCGGCAAACCTCCCGCACCAGCACAGCATCGCGGGCATCGGCGTCAGCCAGGCTCGCCCACGTGTCGCGGTCGAGAACGGTCTGGTGAGTCACGTCCAGCCCGACCCAGGTCGCGTTGAAGCCCGCATCAGCGACGAGCGCCGCGGCCTCCGGGTCGACATAGATATTGAACTCTGCGTCCGCGGTGACGTTGCCGGGCTTGAAGAATGCGCCGCCCATGATCGCGAGGTGCGACACCATCCGCGGCAGCTCCGGCTCCAGTAACACGGCAACCGCCAGATTCGTGAGTGGCCCGACGAACGCGAAGTCGATGTTGCCGGCATGTTCGCGAGCCAACCTGATTATTGCCTCCGGCGCTGTCATGTCACCTGTGCCTGTCGAAGGGTCCGGCAATTCCCAGCCACCAATGCCGTCATCGCCGTGGACATGCCCGGCGGAGACCAACGGCCGCGCCAGCGGCGCGCTCATGCCGCGATACACTGGCGCGGGGCTGCCTACCCACTCAAGCACTTTCAATGTGTTCGGCGTCGTGTATTCGAGCGGAACATTGCCGGCCACCGTCGTGACGGCGACCAGCTCATGACCCTCGAGCCGCGCCGCGAGGGCCAACGCCATCGCATCATCGACCCCGGTGTCGACGTCGACCACCAGCGGTGTAAGCGTCATCGCTGCCTGCCTCTACTGTTGTCGTGCGGCTTCGGCCGCGAGCCAGGCGTGGACTGGTGGCGTCTCAGTGATCTGCGACTCCGTCACAATGTCGATGAAGCATGGTCCGCCATCATCCAGCGCCGTCCGCATCGTCGATTCCAGGTCGGCAGGGTCTGAGACACGCCAGGAGCGTAGCCCGAAGCCGCCGGCTATCGCCGGGTAGTCGACATCGTTGAAGTCCACCGAGAAGTAGCGGTCCCCGTGGTAGAGGTGCTGGAGCTCTTTGATCCAGCCAAAGGCGCGGTTGTTGAACTGGATGAGAACGACCGGCAGATGTAGCCGGGAGATCGTCTCTAGCTCGCCGACCGACATGCCGAAAGATCCGTCGCCCATCAGCGCCACCGTCCGTCCGCCGCGCTTCTGCGCGCCATAGTAAGCGCCGACAACCGCCGGCAGGGCATAGCCGAGACCGCCATGAGCGCGCGGGATGACCGTCCAGCGGCCGGGTTCCGCGAGCATGTACTGGGCGCAGATGTAGGGCGTCGGCGTGCCGGGGTCCGCAACGATCGTCGCGTCGTCACCAAGCAATCGCCGGAGCGTTGCGATGACACGCTGTGGCTTGATCGGCTGCGCGTCCGACTCGATGAACGCTTGCTGCTGTTCGAAATACTCGCGCTTCAGCGCTGCGATCTGATTGATCCAGATCTGCCGCTCGCCGCTCCGATTGACCTTGCCGAGCGCGTCCGCGAGATCGGCCAGCGCGAGTTTGGCGTCGCCGATGACGCCAACCGTCGTCTCATAGTTGTTGCCGATCTGCCAGGGATCAACATCGATGTGGATCGTCTGCGGCTTACGGCTCTTAGCCGGGATCGTCCAGTTCTGCGTCGTCGTCGAGTCGGTGCGCGTGCCAACAAGAATCAGAAGATCGCACTCCGACACGATGTCGTTGGCGTACGGCCGCGCGCCATTGCCACCGACGACCCCGAGGCTCAGTTCATGTAGCTCCGAGATACTGCCTTTTCCGTTGATCGACGTGCCCACCGGGATCGAAGCCGCTTCCGCAACGGCCGTCAGCTCATCCCAAGCGCTTGAGACACGCACGCCGCCGCCGGCGACGATCACGGGCTTCTCCGCCTGCTTGATGAGATCTGCAGCCCGCTCGACCGAGGCAGCATCAGGGCGCGTGCGGCCGGACGGCGCGTGCCCAAACTCGGGTGTGCCGTACACATAATCAGGTTCAATCTCCGCGCCCAGAACATCTGCCGGCAGCGAGAGGAAGGTTGCCCCCGGCTTGCCGGACGTCGCCGTGCGAATTGCGCGGCGCACCATGTCCGGGGCGGTGTCGGGCGACGTGAGCCTGGCTGACCACTTGGTGATTGGTTCAAATAGCGCCGGTTGATCGAGCTCGGTCAAGACACCGCGCCCGGCCTGGTTGACCGGCGTATCCGACGTCAGGCAGAGAAGCGGAATTGACGAACCGTGGGCTTCAGCGACACCCGGTACGATGTAGGTAGCCCCGCCGCCACTCGGACCCTCGCAGATACCAAGCTCGCCCGTCACCCGGCCGTAGGCGTCCGCCATGAAGGAGGCCGAGCGTTCGTCACGTGTCAGGACGTGCTGAATGCGGCCTTCGTTGTGATAGAGCGCGTCATAGAGGTCCATACCGGTGTCGCCGGGAAGTCCGAATATGTACTCGACGCCGCTCTGCGCGAGAATCTCAACGATAGCTTCAGCAACCTTCATGGCTTGTCACCCTCACTCTATGATCGCGATAACCAGATCATTCACATTCGTGCCGGTTGCGCCGGGCGCCCAAACCGCCCCGACGTCGGAGAGAAACCCGTAGGAGTCATTGTTCTCGAGCGCCCGCCGCGCAGCCGGTTCAATCTCCGGCGAGATCGTAGCACCATCGACGATTGCGCCTGCTGCCCCGGTTACACCGTCGTCCCCATCGGTTGCCAGGAAACCAACCGTGAGCGCCTCGGTGCCGCCCAGCTCGATTGCGGCGGCAAGCGCCGCTTCAGTGTTGCGTCCGCCTACCCCATTGCCTCGCACCGTTACGGTCGTCTCACCGCCGAGGAGAACACAATCCCCTGATCGCAGCGGAGAGCGTTCGTTGTTGTGCGAGCGGAGTATCTTGGCCGTTGTCCGGCCCACCTCGCGCGCTTCGCCTTCGAGCGTGTCGGCAAGTAGCACCGGCCGCAGCCCTGCCCGTTCGGCTTCGTCGGCGGCGGCTTCGATTGCCAGCGCCAGATTCGCGACGACAATCGTCTCCGGCTCGCCCAG
This sequence comes from Chloroflexia bacterium, assembly GCA_030431755.1. Lineage (GTDB taxonomy): Bacteria > Chloroflexota > Chloroflexia > Thermomicrobiales > CFX8 > JAUIIK01. The sequence goes on along the minus strand of JAUIIK010000019.1, from coordinate 26,816 downwards.
CTCCGGAGACAGGTGTGCGCTGCGGGTCGTTATGTCTAGTTCGTACCGTCGTGCCAGGTCATCCGCCGTGCTTGTCTCGGTCGGCAGTACCGTTGGCCCGCTGGCTATCGCCTGCAGATCATCACCGAGAACATCGGAGACGACCAGATTGACCACCGGGCGCTGGCCGAGCTCCGCAAGCAACCCGCCGCCCTTGATCCGGCTCAAGCGCGACCGAACTGCGTTGAGATCACCAATCGGCGCGCCGGCGCGGAGCAACTGCTTCGTGACCGCCTGCAGATCGGCGAGGTCATAGCCTTCGCGCAGCGCCTCGACCAGCGCAGACCCTCCGCCGGAAATGAGGCAGAGCACAGGCGCATCGCCAGGTATCCCGGCGACGAAATCCAGAACTGCCTGGCCGGCCGCAAGTGAACGTTCGTCCGGAACGGGATGTGATCCCAGCATGTATCGAAACCGCTCGACTGTCTCGCGCGGCGGTTCTTTGGTTACGACAATCCCATCGACGATCGTCGCGCCGAGCGCCTCCTGCGCGCCGGCAGCCATCGCGTCTGCCGCCTTGCCGAATGCAACGAGGTACACTCCGGCGCTCCAGCGATCCTCAAGTGCGGTGTGCATGTCGTTCCGCAGCGCATCCCGTACCGAGGCGCGCGGATCAACCGCTGCCACAGCCGCACGGTAGATCGCCTCAATTTGCTGTCGTGCTGCCGCGCTCACGCAGCTCGCCCGCGCAACTCATCGAGCACAATCTGGAGATCCACCGGCAACGGGGATGCCAGGTCAATCGGCCGGCCGTCTGGCAGCTTGAAGCGCAATCGGCGGGCATGCAGGAACTGGCGTTCCAGCGGGATGTTTTGACGATAGCCCCCGTAGGTGCGGTCTCCGGCGACCGGATGACCCGTGAAGGCGCAGTGGACGCGGATCTGATGCGTGCGGCCAGTCTCGATCTCGACATCCATGAGCGTGAAGCCCGGCAGCCGTTCGAGCACGCGCAGATAGCTCACGGCGCGGCGTCCGCCTTTAACGACCGCCATGCGCTTGCGATTGTTCGGATCGCGATCAATCGGCGCGTCAACCTTGGCCTCATCCTCCGGGAACGCCCCGACGACGAGCGCCGTGTACTCCTTCGTAACCTCGCGGCGTTGCCAGACGCGCAGCAAGTGCAACCGGCTGCCTTCGTTCTTGGCGACGACGATAAGTCCGGAGGTGTCCTTGTCGAGCCGGTGGACGATACCGGGCCGCTCCGTCCCAGGCTGGATGTTTTCGGGCCGCAGCCACTTGAACGCGTTGACGAGCGTGCTGTCTTTGTGACCGGGCGCGGGATGCACGACCAGCCCCGGCGGCTTGTCGATGCCGATGATGTCGTCATCCTCGTAGGCGATTGGGATCATGATGTCCGCCGGTGTGACCTCGTCCGGCTCAACCGGCGGCGGCACGTGGACCTCGATGAGATCGCCGGTCGAGACTTTGTAGCTGGGACGCTTGGCCTCGCCGTTGACCTGGACATCGCCGGACTCGATCAAGCGCTGCACGAATGACCGGCTCGTGTCGGCCAGGTGATCGACGACGACGCGGTCCAGCCGGTCGCCGGCACGGTCAGCGGCGGCGTTGATCCGGAATACGTATTCCTCGGACATCAATCCTCGTTGTACGTGCCGAGTGTAGCGGGTTGTGACGACGATCTGGACTCCGCTTGCTGTTCGCGGTACTCCCGCGCGCCGTCCTGCATGTCACGGATGATGATCGCGGCAAAAAGCACGATAACACCAACGGTGATCGCGCTATCGGCGACGTTGAAGCTGGGCCAATTGGGCAGCTTGATCCAGTCAATGACGTAGCCCAACCGGATGCGGTCGATCAGGTTGCCGATAGCGCCGCCAACCAAGAGGCTCAACGCCAGCGCAACCAACGCGCTCTCACGGGCATTCTTGATGAAGAAGACAACCAGGAACCCGATCGCCAGAAAGGTCGCGGCTGTCAAGATGCCGGTCTGCCCCTGGAACAAACCGAAGGCGCTCCCGGTGTTGCGCACGAAGTGGAATCGCAGCAGACCACCAAGGAACTCGTCCTCAATCAGATCGCCAGCCGGCCCGTAGGTGTTCCAGATCAACCGCTTGCTGATTTGGTCGAGAATGACGACTGTCGGAATGGTGAACACCGCGACCAGAATCGAACGGCGTCTGATGGCGGCAGCATTGGTCTCCATCGGATGTTGCACTCTTATATCATTGCCCGGCGTACGTTGTTTCGATTGGAATCAGAGTAGATCACTTGGATCGACAGTCTACCACGCACCAGAATGATGCCCCGCTCCGCATCGTTTTGACCGGCGGCGGAACTGGTGGCCACGTATCCCCGATTCTGGCCGTCCTCGACGAGTTTGAATGTCAAAACATCGCCCTCAACCCGCTCTGGATCGGCTCCAAACACGGCGCCGAACGCGCTGCAGCCGAGGCGCGCGGGATCGCCTACCGGCATGTCTCCGTCGGCAAGCTCCGGCGCTACGTGTCGCTCCACACTGTCCCGGACGCAGCGCGCGTGCCGCTCGGCGTCGCCCAGTCGCTCCCGATCCTCCGGCGCTTCCGGCCAGATGTGATCTTCTCGACCGGTGGCTACGTCGGCGTCCCGGCGGTCGTCGCCGGCCGCACACTCGGCATTCCGGCACTTACACACGAGCAGACGGCGCTTCTCGGGCTGGCAACGCGGATCAATGCCCGCTTCAGCCAGTGCGTCGCGCTCTCGCACGAAGAGACCCCGCGTCCCACCGTCTCCCGCGGAGGCCGCGTCACCGTCACCGGCAACCCGATCCGCGCGCGCCTACGGGCTGGAGACGGTGCCAAAGCGCGCGACTTCTTCGGCCTCGAAGCGCGGCTGCCGCTGCTCTACATCACCGGCGGGGCGCAAGGCGCGCTCGCGCTCAACGACACCGTCGCCGAAGTACTGCCACAGCTGCTCGAGCACCTTGAGATCATCCACCAGACTGGCCCGGACGACTTCAACGGCAGCTACTCGCGGTTGCGGGCATTGCAAGCAGAGCTACCGCCGCACCTGGCCACTCGCTACCACCTGACCGAACGCACCGGAGACGAGCTCGCTGACATCTACGCCTGCGCCGCCCTCGTTCTCAGCAGGGCCGGTGCGGGAACCGTGGCCGAGCTCGCGGCGCTGGCGTTGCCGTCGATCCTCGTGCCGCTACCGGGCGCGTTGGAGCAGCGGGAAAATGCGCGTGTACTCGAGTCCGCGGGCGCCACCGTCGTGATCGATCAGGAGGATCTAACGCCGGGTCAGCTCGTCGACGAGCTGACCGGGATCGTCGGCGATAGCGACCGCCTGGGGACGATGACCGCCACTGCCCGTAGCATCGCGAGCGACGGCAATCCCGCCGCGCTGCTGGTCGCCGAACTGCTGCGGCTGGCGGGCCGCAAGCAGAACTCCTAACCATTTGAAGCAAGCCACAGTGGAATCGGACAGGCTCCGTAATTCTCGTAACGGTGGGGTTCACCTCGCGTTTCATGTATCAAGTTAGCTGTAGGGCAGGAAGACGAGGCCCGTTCTCGCTGCTGTACGCCGTCAAGCACTGCTGTTAGCGGACGTCCCGCTCCGAACCTGGCATCCCGAGGAAGGCTTCGCCCCCGAGGGATCTCCGACCGGCAGCGCCGCGCTTCGTGGAGGACAGCCTCAGTCGCTACAGCCCGGTCGTTCACGTCTCCTGCACCGGCGGGTGACACGCGCGCTGCAAGAGCCCTCCTGCGTCGGGATGCCACGGTTGTTGCTGTGCTGTCTGCTGCAAGGCGTTGCGTGCGTACCGACCGACTCCGGGAGCACCGCAGGCGAACGCCTTACCTTGATGCACGAAGGGCGGAGTTCAACTCCACCCGGTCTTGTCTTCGGGCTCGCAGCCGGGTTGTGCGTTCAGGTCTAGTCGGAGTCGATGGCGTAGCGGATCGCCTCCTGCAACGACCCGGCCCGGACAAGCTCCAGCCCATCCGGCGGCCGGACGAGACCTCGGCCCAACGCGGCTGGCGCGACAACTCGCCCGAACCCGAGCCGCTGCGCTTCGCCAAGCCGACGTTCGAATTGGCTGACTGACCGCAGTTCGCCAGACAAGCCCACTTCGCCGACAACTGCCGTACCCGGCCGCACACGCCGCTCGCGAAAGCTCGACGCAATCGCGACGGCGATTCCAAGGTCGGCCGCCGGTTCACGCACGCGCAGACCGCCAACAACATTCACGAAGATGTCCTGGTCGTTGACCTGGAGCCCGACTCGCCGGGCAAGCACGGCCACGAGCATCTGGAGCCGGTTCAGCTCGAAGCCGTTGGCCGTGCGCCGGGCATTGCCATAGGCGGCGTCGGCGGTGAGTCCCTGGACCTCGACCAGAATCGGTCGCGTGCCCTCGACCGTCACCGTCACGGCAGACCCCGCCGCGTTGCCGGAGCGCTCTTCGAGAAACGCTTCACTCGGGTTCACGACCTCGCGCATCCCGGCCTCGACCATCTCGAAAACTCCGACCTCGTCAATCGAGCCGAAGCGGTTCTTGACCGCCCGCAGGATGCGGTACTGGTGAAAGCGTTCACCTTCAAGATAGAGCACGGCATCGACCATGTGCTCCAGCACCCGTGGCCCGGCAATCGAGCCTTCCTTGGTCACATGACCGACGATAAAGACCGCCGTCTCGCGTGACTTCGCGAAGTCCATCAGCCGGGCTGTGCAATCGCGCACCTGGCTTACGCTGCCGGCGGCCGAGGTTATCTCGCTGCTGAAGACGGTCTGGATCGAATCGACGATGGTCACGGTCGGGTTCAGCTTCTCGGCGGCGGCAATAACCGACTCAATCTCCGTCTCGGAGTAGAGGTAGAGATTTGTCGACTTGATCCCGAGCCGGTCGGCACGCAGCTTCACCTGCTGCTCGGACTCCTCGGCGGTGACGTAGAGCACCGTCGCGCCGTCCGCGGCCAGACCGCCAGCGCATTGCAACAACAGCGTCGATTTCCCGATGCCGGGGTCGCCACCGACCAACACAAGCGAACCGGGAACGACGCCGCCGCCAAGCACGCGCGACACCTCGCCAATCGGCACCGGCCGGCGCTGGATGCCGGCGCTGGTGATCTGGTCCAGACGGGTTGGCTCGCGTGTGGCCGACCGTTGCGCCCGTCCGCCAGCCTTCGCGCCGTTGCTGCTCTCCGGCCGCACAGCGGTCTCGACCATCGAGCCCCATGCGCCACACTCGGGGCAGCGTCCGTAGTAACCGCTGCTCTGGTGATCGCACTGTTGACAAACGTAGAGGGTGCGTGTCTTCGCCATACTCGGTCTGGCTCCTGCTCTGTCCATGTAGCTGGGATGAAAATGGGGACGCTTGCGACGTCCCCATTTGGATCACACATTTTTGCCGTGTCGCGCCTACCCGACTGGCGCAACCCCCGACGACGAGACGATCTTCAGCAGATCATCTTCGACATCGACCTCGATATGATCACCGGCTGAGAACCTGCCTTCGAGCAGCCCCTCGGCCATCGGATCTTCGATGAGGTTCTGGATGATGCGACGTAGCGGGCGAGCGCCATACTGTGCGTCATAACCGCGCTCGCCGAGCAGGTCCATCGCCTCGACGGTGAACTCGATTGTGATCTCTTGTTCTTCCAATTGCTTCCGGATACGGCTCAGCTCGAGATCGACGATCTCGCGCACCTGCGTCTGGGTCAGCGAGTGGAAGACGACGACGTTATCGATACGGTTTAGGAACTCCGGCCGGAAGACCTGGCGCAGCTGACCGAGAACGCGCTCGCGCATCGACTCGTACTCGTGGCGCTCTTTTTCTTCCTCGTCGCCAGCAACGCCGAAGCCAAAGCCGCCGCGTTGCATGATCTGATCCGCGCCGACGTTCGAGGTCATGATGATGATCGTGTTGCGGAAGTCGACCCTGCGCCCCTTGGCATCGGCCAGGTTGCCGTCCTCGAGAATCTGCAGGAGCATGTTGAAGGCTTCGGGATGGGCTTTCTCGATCTCGTCGAGCAGGATGACCGAGTAGCTCTTGCGGCGCACGGCCTCGGTGAGCTGTCCGCCCTCTTCGTAGCCGACATAGCCAGGTGGCGCGCCAACAAGCCGGGCGACGGCATGGCGCTCCATGAACTCGCTCATGTCGATCTTGATCAGCGCCTCTTCCGACCCGAACATGAACTCTGCCAGCGCCTTGGCTAGCAGCGACTTCCCGACGCCGGTCGGCCCCAGGAAGATGAACGAGCCAATCGGCCGCCGCGGGTCCTTGAGCCCGGCACGGGCGCGGCGCACAGCCTTCGCGACCTGCTTGATCGCCTCGTCCTGAGCAATGATCCGCTCGTGCAGCGCCTCCTCCATCTGGAGCAGCCGCTCGGACTCCTCGGTCGCGATGCGCGTCAGCGGAATGCCGGTCCACATCGAGACGACCTCGGCGATATCCTCTTCGCCGACTTCGGGTTGATCGCTACCCTGCTCGTCTTTCCAATCCTTTTCGAGTTCGGAGATACGGAGCTTCAGCTTGCGCTCGCGATCACGTAGCTCAGCTGCAATCTCGAAGTCCTGGCTTGCAACCGCCGCGTCGAGCTCGGTGCGCAGGCTCTCAAGCCCGCGCATTGCCTCTTTCAGGCTCGGTGGCGAGACAGAGCGGTACATCCGCACCCGCGACGACGCCTCGTCGATCAGGTCGATGGCCTTGTCCGGCATGAAGCGGTCAGTCACGTAACGGGCTGCCAGATGCGCCGAGGCGTCGAGCGCCTCGTCTGTGATCTTGAGTTGATGGTGATCTTCGTAGCGTTCGCGGATGCCGTGGAGTATCTGGATGGTCTCTTCGACGGTCGGCTCCGGAACCTGGATCGGCTGGAAGCGACGCTCTAACGCGGCGTCACGTTCAATGTACTTGCGATACTCATCGAGAGTAGTCGCGCCGATCGTCTGCAATTCGCCTCGGGAGAGCGCTGGCTTGAGGATGTTCGCGGCGTCAACCGCGCCCTCGGCTGCACCCGCGCCGACGAGCGTATGCAGCTCGTCGATAAAGAGGATCGCGCCTGTCTCCTTGACCTCGCCAACGATCGTCTTCAAGCGTTCCTCAAACTCGCCTCGGTACTTGGTGCCGGCGACGAGCGCGCCGATATCGAGCGCGACCAGGCGCTTGTTCTGCAGCGGCTCGGGCACCTCGCTATCGACGATGCGCTGGGCGAGCCCCTCGACGATGGCGGTCTTACCGACGCCGGGTTCGCCAATCAAGGCCGGGTTGTTCTTCGTCCGGCGCGAGAGAATCTGCATCACGCGCTCAATCTCGTTCTCGCGACCGACGATGGGATCGAGCTGATCCTGGCGGGCCGCTTCGGTGAGATCGAAGCCGAGGGCGTCGAGGTACGGGGTCTTCGCGGTCTGCTTTTGCTGCTGGTAGCCCTGATTCTGGCTTACCGTCTGCATCACCTGGGCCCGGACCTTCTCGAGGTTCACCCCGAGGCTTTCCAGCACACCGGCAGCAATGCCTTCGCCTTCGCGGACGAGCCCAAGCAACAGGTGCTCAGTGCCGATGTAGTGATGATTCAGCCGCCGCGCTTCGTCGACTGCCAACTCGATGACTTTCTTGGCGCGCGGAGTCAGTCCAATCTCGCCGGTCACGCCGGAATCGCCGCGGCCGATGATGAACTCGACGGCCGAGCGCACCTTGGTCAGCTGGACGCCCATGTTGCTGAGCACCCTTGCGGCGACGCCGTCGCCCTCACGCACCAGCCCAAGCAGCAGGTGCTCGGTGCCAATGTAGTTGTGGTTGAAGCGCTGGGCTTCTTCCTGCGCAAGCGTCAGAACCTTGCGCGCTCGTTCAGTAAACTTTTCGAATTTGTCAGCCATAACCGTCTCTCCAACGGATACGATGACACCGCCGCACTGTCAGTGTGCCATACCGGATGGTTCCATCTTAGCCCATCAAGATGAGAAATGGGTCCGGTAACTGTTGTACGTACCGACACGCCGGGGAGGTCGTATCACGCATGGGTAGCTCCCCGATGCGGTGCCTTTGAATATCTCAATTATGCTGGCTAGAGGGGTCACATTGCGAGGTATCTACCATCCCGGCCCGGCCGGCGTGCCAGCTGGACATCCGGTGGGCCGGGATGGCGGGTGGTTCATCAGGTCGTCAGGACCGGTTACTCGTCGCTCTCCGGAGCTGCTTCGACGACGTCGCCGACGGCCGGCTCGTCATCCATTGGATCGTACTCCGGTTCCGGAGGATCTTCCGGCGCGAGCTCCAAGCCGGCGAGCTCGTGCTTCTTCTCGACGTACTCCGGACCGAGCTGCAAGGAGACCTCTTCGTCCGTCGCCTCGACGCCACGCCGTAGGCTGAGGCCCATGCGCCGCCGCTGCGGGTCGATGCGGATGATCCGCAGAATAAGCTCCTGGCCCTCGTGGACGAGCTGCCGTGGGTGCTCGACGCGCGCCTCGGAAAGCTCCGATACATGCACGAGCCCCTCGATGCCGTCCTCAATGCGCGCGAACGCGCCGAAGTTGGCGAGCTGCGTCACCGTGCCGAGCACGAGCTGGTTGACCTCGTACTTCGTGGCAACCCAGCTCCAGGGCTCTGGCTGCGTGCGCTTGATCGACAGCGCGATCTTGCGCTCTTCGGCGTTGATGCCAAGGACGTAAACGTCGATCTCATCGCCGATGCTGAGGACTTCGCTCGGGTGCTTGACACGGCTCCAGGATAGCTCGGAAAGGTGGACGAGACCGTCAGCTCCGCCGACATCGACAAATGCGCCGAAGTCACAGATGCTGGAGACGCGCCCACGACGGACCTCACCCTCGGTGAGCTCCTCAATCAGCTTCTCCTTCATCTCGTCGCGGCGCTCCTGTAGAGCCTGGCGCTCAGAGAGAATCAGCCGGTTGCGGTTGCGGTTGATCTCGATGATCTTGAGCTGGAGCGTGCGGCCAATCAGCCGCGCCATCTCAGCCTGCTTTTGCTGCTCGTCGCCGGTCGTGATCTCGGTAACCTGCGACGCCGGCACGAAACCGCGCACGCCATCCAGGTTCACTAGCAGGCCGCCCTTGTTGTAGTTGACGACCTCGGCCTCAATCACGTCGTTCGCGTCGTGGCGTTCCTGGAGGTTGCGCCAGCTCTTCTCCTGGCGAGCGCGGTCGATCGATAGCCCTATGATGCCGTCCTGGCTCTCGGGCTGTGTCACGAAGACCAGCACCTTGTCGCCGACCGTGAGTTCGTCGAATTCCTCGTCCGACAGCGTCGAGAAGTCGCGCGACGAAATCACGCCTTCGGACTTCGAGCCGATGTCTACCAGCAGCTCTTCGCGATCCTTGCGGGTGATCGTTCCGTCGATGACGTCGCCAAACTGCGGAGCACGGAATTCATACTCCGGTGCGGAGAGCATCTCCTCCATTAGAACCCGTCCGGGGTCTCTGCTCTCAGTAACATTTTCCAATGTGGATATATCTCCCTTGGGATCTGCCAGCGGTCGCTCCCAGTTGGACCGCCACTTTCTCTTCCGTCGGCATCGGCGAGGAGAAACATGGATGCATCAGACCCCGCAGACAACTGCCCGGCCACTATTATAGTACCGATTGCCATTGCTGGCCAATCCACCGGCGGCGACAAACGCGCCGCGCTGCTCTGGTCGAACTGCCTAGCCGGGCTAGCCGACCGTCGCCGGGATATGCTCCAGCACGTCATCAAGCGCTTCGAGCGTGCGATCGAGCTCCGGCTGATGCGTCCAGCCCATGTGACCGATGCGGATCAATTCGTCCGCCCGATGCCCCTGGCCGGTCGCGATATAGATCCCATGACGCTCGATCAACGCTTCCTGAATCGACTTGGCGCTCACACCCTCCGGCGTCCAGGCGACCGTCACCGTCGGCGATTCATAGCCTTCCGCGGCCAGCAGCTTCAGGCCAAGATCCGAGAGCCCGCTCCGCATGTGCGCGGCCAGGCTGTTGTGGCGCGCATAGAGCGCTTCCAGCCCTTCCGCCTCGATCATGTCACAGGCGGCTTTCAGCCCGAATAGCAGCGTCACCGGCGCGGTGCTCGGCGTGGAACCGCCCGCGGCGGCTTCCCGGATGCGGTCGAAGTCGAGCAGGAAGCGGTGGAATCCGGCGTCCGCCGTCACGTCCCAGACACGTTCGCTTAAGCCCATGATCGAGAGGCCGGGCGGGCACATGAACGCCTTCTGCGAGCCAGTGAAGACGATGTCACACTGCCACTCGTCCATGTAGACCGGCGTTCCGGCCGCCCCGGAGACCGAGTCGGCCACGAACAACGCGCCGTGCTCGCGAATGACCTCGCCCAGCTCCTTCATCGGGTTCAGGACGCCGGTCGAGGTCTCGTTGTGGACGAGCTGCACCATCTTCGCCTCGGGATGCTCCTTGAGCGCCTCGGCGACGCGCTCCGGCGTGACCGGCTGCCCCCACTCAAAGTCGAGCTGAACCACATTCAGACCGAACGTCTCGGCGACAGCGCAGAAGCGCACGCCGAAGTTGCCGTTGACGGCAGCGATGACCGTATCGCCGGGCGACATGGTGTTGACAATCGACGCTTCCCAGCCGGTCGAGCCGGTTCCGGCCACGACGTAGACGTCGTCCTGCGTGTTGAAGATGCGCTTGAGCGCCGCCAGCAACCCCTCGAACATGTCCGCAAACTCGGCGCTGCGATGGGGGATAATCGGCTGGCTCATCGCCTCGAAGACCTCCGGCGGCACCGGCGTCGGACCGGGGATGCGGAGGTCGGTAGGATCCTTCAACACTGCCATCTATGAGTTCCTTCGCTATGAAAGCTCGACAAAATCAATATCCATCCGCGCTTGCTCGTCAAGCGACATGATCGCGAAACAGCGGTGCTGCGCGCGCCGCCGCTGCGTCGGCGACCCAGGGTTCACCAGCGTCAGGCTGCCCTCGTGAGACCAGTCCGGCAGGTGGCTATGACCGTAGATCGCACAATCGACCCGGCCAGCCATCGCCGCCACCGTCGCGTCCCGAGCATTTCTACCTGCCTGATGACCGTGAATCAACCCCAGAGTAAGATCGCCAGCCGTGAAGTAGCGCATTGCCGGTAGTCGCGCGATGACGTCCGGTTCGTCATTGTTGCCGTACACGCCGTAGACCGGCGCGACCGCGGCAAGTGTTTCGTGCACCGCCCACGAGTTGAAGTCGCCTGCATGCAGGATCACGTCACAGCCATCCAGCCCCTGCAGCAACGCTGGCGGCAAGCCGAGAGCGCTGCCGGACCGCCGGTGCGTGTCTGCGACCAGGCCGATACGCCCAGGCAGCTGGATCTCGTCAGACGGTTGCAAGCAGTCCGGCATCCTCGAAGATCTGTTCGATTGCCGCGCGCTCCTCCGGCGTCGACGGCAGCTGCGGCGGTCGCGGATCGCTCGTTTCCAGTCCGACCAGGCCCATCGCCGTCTTGAGGCCGGCGATGCCGAAGCGCGAGGTCACAGCCGCGTTCGGGTCCAACAACTTGTGCTGCAACGACCGCGCTGCGCCGTGCCGGCCCTGCTGGAAGAACTCATAGAGCTCCTTGCACTCGCGCGGAGCGACGTTACCGAGCGCAACGATGCCGCCTTTCGCCCCGACACACAACGCCGGATAGAGGAAGCTAGCAGACCCGGCCAGCACGGCGAAATCGTCGGCGCTATTGGCGACCATCTCGGCTAGCTTCGGCGCGCTGCCGGCGCTGTCTTTCACTCCGGCGATATTCGGGTGTTGCGACAGCTCGGCAACGATCCCGGTCGGCAGGTCGACGCCGGTATAGGTCGTCATGATGTAGACGAGGATCGGGATCGGCGAAGCCTCGGCGACCGCTTGGTAGTGCCGTAGGAACGCCTGCCGGTCATAGCGCGGGCGGTAATAGTGCGGCGTCACGACGAGCGCATACTCGACGCCCAGCCGGGCCGCCTCACGCGTCAGGTGGATCGTGTGCTTGGTCGACTCCGCCCCAGTGCCCGCCAGAACCGTCTTGCGGCCGTCAATCGCCGCCGCGCCCGCCTCGATCAATCGCAAGCGCTCATCGAAGTCGAGCGCCGCGAACTCGCCGTTCGAGCCGAGCATGACGATCCCGTCAAGCGGCGTCCCACAGTACCAATCAAGATTCTTCCCGTAGCGTTCGAGATCCAGCTCACCACTCTCATCGAACACCGTTGCAACCGGAGCGTAGACTCCAGCCAGTTCTCGAGCACTCATCTGCTAACCCCTCTTTCCTGGCAGCTTGCCTCGTTAATGTTTGACATCGCGACGACCAACCCGGCGACGATCCAGAACAGCCCGACCGTATGCACGAACCGGATGTTGAAGAAATAGTGATCGACCAGCCCGACGGTCAAAGCCGCAACGAAGGCCGCGCCGCACGTCAGCAACAGGTCGTCATCGGCCTGCCAGTACACCTTCACAGCCCGCACCAGCACGACACCGCAGAATAGCCCGAACAACACCAGTCCGACCAGTCCCGCCTGCTCGGCAATCAGGAAGTAGATGCTAGAGACGCCTGCGCCAAACTCAGCCGACGGAGGGTCACCGAATCCGATGCCGAACCACGGGTGCGCCCGGATGAGCGCCAATGCGTTGTCGTACTCCTCGAAGCGCTGGATCGTCGCAGCGTCTTCGCCGCGCAATCCCGCTTCGAGGCGCTGCACGAAGGTAGCTCCAACGCCTACCGCGAGCACTGCCAGCGCCGCCAGCAAACCGAACGGCACGAGATACCGCGCCCGGTACCAGACGATGGTCGCCGCGCCGGCTAGCCCGCCAACCCACGCGCCGCGCGAAAAGGTCAACAGCATCGCCAGGCCGGTAAGCCCGGCGGCCGCAAGATGCAGCACGAGCGGTAACCTGCGGTCACGCGAGAAGAGCAGCCCGACCGCCAACACGAAGCCGAGCATCAACATCCCGCCAAAGGCATTCGGGTCGACACCGGTGCCGACCGCGCGCATCGGATTGGCCGGGTTGTCCTCGATGAAGCGCACGACCCGTGTATCCGGGTAGCCGTATGGCACGAGCCGGATCAGCACGCGAAAGGTCGCGCTCGCACCTCCGGCATAGAGCAGCAGGCCGATGGCCGCGGCTGCGGATGTGCCGGCGACGATCCACTCGACCAGACGCAGCGCCAGCTGCCGCGTGCGCACGAGCTGGACAACGAGCCAGAAGAGCGCAAACGCCAGCATGAAACGGCCGAAGAGGCGCGCGAGATCCGCGCCTGCGCCAAAGCGCGCGCCGAGCGTGAACGCGAAGACCAGGTAGCAGGTGAAGAGCGCCCAAAGCACCAGTTCGGGCCGCACAATAAGCCGCTCGCGCCGGTCGATGACAAGTATCAACAGGTAGGAACCGAGCGCTCCGGCGGCCGTCACCTCGAACAGCGTTGGCCGTCCGCCACCCGCTGAAACCGGCAGCACCAGAAAGGGCAGCAGCGTCGCGACGGCAACCAGGGCCGCGACCGGGACCCAAACGCTGCGCAGCGCGGCAACGCCAATCGGCACAGCCGCAAGCAGAGCGAATGTAATGAGCGGGCCAGCTGCAACAGCCAACCAACCGGCCAGCAGGCCAACAAGCACCGCAGCGCCGGTCAGGGCAACCGGTTGCGCCCAGCGCCGCTCACGTCCAACAGATGCTAGAGCCACCGCTTGCGCCGAAAGTATTCGACCATCCCGAGCGAGAGGCCGAGCATGCCAAAGATAATCAGCACCGTCGTGTACCAGCGCGCCGCCTCTGGCAACGGCACGTTCATGCCGAAGAAGCCCGTCACGAGCGTCAACGGCAGCATGACGACCGAGAAGATCGTCAGCGTCTTGATGACGTCGTTCATGCGTTGCGAGACGAGCTTATCGTGGGTGTCGCTCAATGCCGCCAGAATCTCCGACAGCTCCTCAATTGAATCGAGCGTGCGGCCCAGGTGGTCGCTGATGTCGCCCCAGTACTCATCGATGTCCTCGTCAATGAACGGGAACGACGCAATCTCCAGCCGGTTGAGGATCGTTAGCTGCGGCCGCAGGATGCGCCGCAGCGAGATCAGATCACGCTGAATGACGGAGATCTCCTGGACCGTTTCGAGCGCCTGCGAACCGAAGATCATCTCTTCGATAGCGGCAACTCGTTCCTCTAGGCGCGGCACAATCGGTACGAGGTAGTCCACCAGCCGGTCGACAACCTCGTAGAGCAGATGCCCCGGCGTCGCCCGCAGCAGCTCGATGCTGATCTCGTCTGATCCGAAGATCGAGTCGATCATCGTCACCAGCGGCCGCAGCTCGCCATCGTGGAAAGTCATGAAGAGGTCGTCGCCGACGATCAGGTCGATCTCTGACGCCTCGTTGACGCGCGTTTCCTTGTCGTGGATTGGGAACTTCAGGACGATGAAGAGGTAGTCGTCGTAGACATCGATCTTTGGGCGCTGGATGCGGCTCTTGATATCTTCGACGACGAGCGGGTGCAGCTCAAACTCCGCGCAGACCTCTTCGATCTGATCGCCGGTCGCCTGGCGCACATCGACCCAGCGCGTGCCGCCATACTCGATCGACTGCATCGACCCGCTTGGCAATGAAGCTTGCTCGTCATGGGCCTGGCCGCGGCGGCGGCCCCAGCGGCCGCGGCGGATCAGCGCGAGTGGTCTTCGCCTCCGGATTGTGCTGGCCATCGCGACACCTTCTTCGCCCGCTCTTCGATTGTGACGGCAGAAACCGGGCGGAAGGCCAACCAGGACCGACCACGCCTACCCTGGAAGTATAACGAGCGACCCGATCTGGCCCTATCCGGCGTCAGCGTCGCAGCGCGATGAGCTCACGTTGTGGCGGCGCGAGGAATTCGCAGCCGTCGTCAGTGATGACGATGTCCTCTTCGAGATTGACACGGCCGTAGCCCGGCACGCTCACCCCGATCTCCAGCGTGTAGACCTCATCCTTTTCGACCTCGCCATAAGGCCTGTCGCCATAGCGTTCCCAGCGTGGCCCGAGGACCGTCCCGCCGTCATGGCAGGCCCTGCCCATCTGGTGGCCCAGAGCAAAGCGCCACTCCTCGAGCCCTTCGCGCTCGAAGATCTTGCGCGCGACGTCGTCGACCTCCCAGCCTTTGACGCCGGGTTTAATGAGCTTCGCGGCCGATTGAATCGCTTCGTCGATGATCGCGAAGTGTCGCTGCACCTCGGCCGGCGGCTCTGTCTCATCCGGACCGAGCAAGTAATAGGTCCGCTGCATGTCCGAGCTGTACTCGTCCTCATTGACGCCGAAATCAATCGACACAAGCTGGCCGAGCTCGACGGCGATCTCCGTCGGCCCGACGTGTCCGATGGGAGAGTTCGGCCCGACTGTCACTGTCGGACAGTACTTCCAGTCCCAGGAGGAGCCAAGCCGCCGCTCTTCCAGCTCACCGTGCATGAAGCTGCTGATGTCCTGCTCGCTGACGCCTGGCTTAATGTAGCGTTGAGTCGACTCCCAGATGCGCTCGGTTGTCGCAACCGCCTGCCGGATACGCGCCAGCTCCGTCGGCGACTTGCGTCCCCGAACCTTGCGCGGAATCGCGCCGGCTTCGACCAACCGTTCGCGGTATGGCGTGTCATCGAGGATGTCGCACAGCAGCAGGTACATGCCGTGGCTCAACCCGTCGGCGATGTTGTCGTCCTTCGAGTAGTTGAGCGCAATCGCGTTCGGATCGCGCTTGGCGATCTCGTCCCGCAACACCGCGCCGATGCCCTCAACATAGCCGAGCACCTGATCCCATGCGCCGGTCTGCTTCACATTTTCGACATCACCGGTGCCGACGATGGCGACGTGGTCTCCAGCGCGCGAGATGAGAAAGGCCGACTCCCAGGTGACGCTCGTGCCGACCACCAACGGCATGCTCGGGTCGCCCATCGTATCGCTCTCGCGTGCCAGCAGCAGCCAAAGATCGACATCCTGTTCATCGAGGATCTCGACGGCCTGAGCCAGCTTCTCCCTGACGATGTTCGACTCGACAGATCCAGTCATGCCAGTTCCTTCCGGCTGCTGTCCAACATGCTATCTCTTCCTACGGCCCAGATTTACCAGCGTGTCGCCCGTGCTTACGACTGGATCTTCTGCGTGATAGACGACAACTGCATCGAATGGCGCGCGCACAGTCTCGACGATCTCGAAGTTGCCCGGCGTGTAAATGTAGCCAAGCTCCTGCGTTTCCCAGACCTCCTGGCCGGGCCGCACCGTTGCGACGAATATGCCACCTTCATCCGCTGTTACCCGCGTCAGATGGTTGCGAATGACGATCTGCCGGTGCGGTACGACGACGTCGCCGCGCAGGAAGCCGTACTGCGCCAGGACATTGGTGATGCCCATGACGCCGGACTGTATCTGATTCCCCTCGAACTTCGAGTGACCGCCAAGCTCCGGGGTGATCGCCGGGATGCCTTCGGCGTTCGCTACGTTGCGCAGCTTGCCCGAGAACCTGGCACGCTCCCAGTCCTCGTCCTGCTCTTCCATAATCAAGTATTCAGTTCCGAAGCAACGCGCGAGCTGCTCGCTCGCCGGGTCGCCTTCAGCAAAGACCGTATGCGTGATCATTGTCGAGAAGCCCGTGTGCAGATCGACCACGAGATCGGAGCCGCGTACCGCTTCTTCGTAGATCGCATAGGCGATACGTTGGGCCAGCCCGCCGTCCGCCGCGCCCGGCCAGACCCGGTTGACATCCTCGCCATCGGTGATGTTGTGGCGGTCGTGATGGCGAAAGCCCAACGGATTGGCCGGTGTGACGACGACGACTTGCCCGCTGAGCTCCGCAGGATCCAGCTCGGCAATGACGCGCCGAACCGATTCAATCGGATTGACCTCGACACCGTGGACTGCGGCCTGGAGAAATACGCGCCGCCCCTCCGACGCGCCATTCACCAGCACCACCGGCACATTTACTTCAGACCCGTCGGCAAGGCTCCCAACGCGGATTGCGCCGTGCGCCAACGCCCCCGGCTCTGCTTCTGCACTGCCAACTCGCAGCGTTCCCATGAGCTCCCCCAGCTATCAGCGGCCTAGCGACGCAGGCGGATGACCTTGAACGACTCCGCCATCTCGACGCCCTGATCCTTGCCCCGCTCCCGCGCTCGGTCGCGGATGCGCTCGCCGAGCGTCTCCGCTGTGCCGACCTGGCTTGCGTGCGCCTTCAGCGCCTCGACTTTCTTATCAACGGTTGCGGAGATGTCGATGAACTTGTCGGGCGTTTCCGACCCGTAGAGCCACAGCTCGGCGACCTTGTGCGGCTCGAAGCCCTCTTCGAGATGCTCGGGGAAGTAGAGCGGGTCGCGCGCGGTCGGATACACCGCGTCAACAGCCGCCGTGCCCACGGCGCGGTGATCCGGGTGCAACGCATAGGGCCGGAACGGGTCATGCGAAATCACGATATCCGGGCGGTGTTTGCGAATCATCCGCACCACCTTGCCACGCAGGTCCAGATTCGGCGCCAGCTCGCCATCTCCACCACGCAGGAACTCAGTCGTCTGAACACCCAGACGCCGGCTGGATTCGAGCTGCTCGGCCTCGCGTAGCTCGGCCAGCTCGCTCGACGTGATGTCGCGCCGGTCGGTGCCTTTGTCGCCGGAGGTACAGACGACCGTCGTCACGTCAAAGCCCTCTTCGACGAAACGTGCCAGCGTGCCGGCCGACGAGAACTCCGCGTCATCCGGATGCGCGACGACGATCATGACGCTGGAGTAGCTCTCATCGACTCCGAGCGCCGCGCCATTCGCTTTGTTTGTATCTGCCATCGTTCCAACAAAGACCTTTCATGCACAATCTCAGTAGCCCGAAACTGGCCGGGTAGATTACAACGTTCGGCACTATCGACGCTTTTCCGGACTTCGTCAACCCCCGGCGACGGCGCAAGTTCCCGAACGGTATACAATACCCGGCCGGGCTTGGAAGGGGTGCATGATCGAGCCGCTACGCATTCTCATGATCGCGCCAACGTCGTTCTTTGCCGACTATGGCTGCCATGTCAGGATTCTCGAGGAGATCAAGAGCCTTCAGAAGCGCGGCCATGTCGTGGAGCTTTGTACCTACCATAACGGGCGTGACATCGATGGCATCCGGATACATCGCACCGTCGACATCCCCTGGCGCAAGCGTGCCATCGTCGGCTCCTCAAAGCACAAGCTCTACCTCGATGCGGCATTGACGCTGACCGTGCTGCGCCGAGCGCGCACCTTCAAACCCGACGTCATCCACGCCCACCTCCACGAAGGCGCGCTGCTCGGATCGGTCGCCGGTAGGTTGTTCGGCGTGCCCGTGGTCTTCGACTACCAGGGATCGCTGACCGAGGAGATGATCGACCACGGCTTCCTCCCGGCCTCGGGCTTCCAGGCGCGTTTCATGCGCTGGTTGGAGCGCCGGATCGACGCCATGCCCGCGGTCATCACACCCAGCAGCAGTGTCGCCGCGGCACACTTGACCGCCAGCGGCGTCCCGGAGAGTCGCATTGAAGTGGTCGCCGACGCGGTCGACCTCGACCGTTTCGACCCAGACGCGCACCTCGACGTCGGTCGGGCCTGGCGGGCCCGGCTCGGCATTCCCGCCGGCGCGCCCGTCGCCATCTACCTCGGGTTGCTCGCCTCGTACCAGGGCACGCCGACCTTGATTCAAGCGGCAGACATCTTTCTCGAACGGAACGCCGAAGCGCGCGTCGTAATCGCCGGCTACCCCGGCGTCGGCCGGCACGCGCAGTTGGCCGCGGCGTCGCCACATGCCGGGAGAATCCTCTTTCCCGGCCGCATCGACTACGCCGCCGCGCCGGGCTTGCTCGCGGCAGCGGACATCGCGGTTGCGCCCAAGCGCTCCGTCACCGAAGCCAACGGCAAGGTGCTGAACTACATGGCCATGCGCTTGCCAACCGTCTGCACGGCTAGCCCGGTCAACCGCGACCTCCTCGGCGACAACGGCTGGTTCGTGCCACCGGATGATCCGCAAGCCCTCGCCGACGCGCTCTCGGCGGCGTTCGACGCGACCGACGCCGACCGGGCAGCGCTACGGGCGCGGGTTGCCCGGCACTTCTCCTGGGACACCCAGGTCGAGCTCATCGAGCGGGTCTATCAGCGTATAGTCGGCTCTTCGCCTCAACCACGCGCCAATGCAAGCGACCTTGCCCCCGCCGGCTCCGACGACTAATCCAAAGTGCAGGGGGATTCAGGGGGGATTGTCCGCTTGAACCAAGTCGTAGGGGTGGAGTTCATCTCCACCCGGCGCCAGAATCGAGGACAAAACCGGGTGGAGATGAACTCCACCCCTACGATAGCGCCCGCGATCACTTTGCGATCGGTGCACATGAGAGCCGCGTAGGGCCGGGGCTTGTCTCCGGCCGCATCGCCACCGACAGACGCTGGACCACACCCTATCAATCTACGCTGGCTACGGAGCCAACACCTTACCCATTCGACGTGAGCCGCTGGACTTCAGCCGGAAGCTCGCCACGCGCAAGCTCGACCTGTTCCTGCGTCCGGATGTCCTTCAGACCAACAACACCACGCTCGACCTCGTCTGGGCCAAGCACTGCCGCGTAGGGAATGCCGCGCGCTTCGGCATAGGCGAACTGTCGTCCGAGCCCGCGGCGCGGTTCGAGGTAGGTCTCGGCGCGTACTCCCGCGTCCCGCATCTCGGCAGCCAGTCTGAGCGAATCCGCCGACTGCTCGTCGTTGAAGACCGTCACCAGCAACTGCGAAACTGATGCTGCGCCTGAGCCGCCCTGCCGCTCCTGGATGATTTCGAAGATGCGCTCGATGCCGAGCGAGATGCCGGTCGCCGGGAGCTCCTGCCGCGAGAAGCGCCCGACCAATCCGTCATAGCGCCCCGCGCCGGCCAGCGAGCCCATGTTGAATTCCTCGTCCGACGCTTCATAGACCGGACCGGTGTAGTAGCCCATCCCGCGCGCCAACGAGAGATCGAAGCGGTAGCGGTTGCTCGGGACGTTCGACGCCGCCAGCGCATCGAAGAGCTGCGAGAGCTCGCCCAACGCCTCCTCCGCCCCGGCGATGCCATCCAGCGCTGCCGAAGCGCGTGCGAACTGCTCGTCGGCGCTGCCAGACGCTCGCACCAGCTCGACAATCCGGGTAGCGCTCTCGGGCGTCACACCATGTTCGACCAACTCGGCTTCGACGCCAGCCGGACCGATCTTGTCGAGCTTGTCGACCGCGCGATAGACGCTGCCGGCCCGCTCCTCGTCGACCCCGGCGTAACGACCAACGGCTTCGAGCAGCTTGCGGTGGTTGATCCGAACGGTGAACTCGTTGATATCGAGCGCTTCGAGCGACTCGATCATGACCGACACCACATCAGCGTCAGCCAGCATCGACGACGAGCCGACGATGTCCGCGTCGCACTGCCAGAACTCGCGAAAACGCCCGCGCTGCGGCCGGTCGGCGCGCCAGACAGGGGCGATGTGATAGCGCTTGAAGGGAAAGGTCAGCTCGTTCTGGTGCTGGGCGACAAAGCGCGCTAGCGGCACGGTCAGATCAAAGCGCAGGCCGATGTCACGGCCACCGTGGTCTTCGAAGTGGTAGATCAGCTTCTCGTCGTCGATGCTGCCGGTCAATGTCTCAAAATATTCGAGCACCGGCGTCTCGATGGGCTCGAAGCCGTGACGCTCGAAGACAGCGCGGATCGTTGCGATGACCTGCTGCCGCACGATCATCTGCGCCGGGAGAAAATCGCGCATGCCTCGTAGGACGCGGGGTGTTATCACGAATCAGCCTCTTTCCGCTCGACGACATTCCGCGCCAACGGTACCCGTCCGGCGCTGGATGCGCTAGCTCAATCGGCGATTGGGATGGTGAAGATAAAGCGCGCCCCGCCAGAAGCCCGGTTCTCGGCCCAGATTGCGCCGCCGTGGTGGTCAACAATGCCGCGCGCAATTGCCAGCCCGAGCCCAGCGCCACCGTGGGTGCGCGAGCGCGACTTCTCGCCCCGGTAGAAGCGGCTGAAGATGCGGTCGAGGTCGTCTTCAGCAATTCCCGGACCGCGGTCTTCCACAAGCACTTCAGCCTGGTCACCGTTGCGGCGCACCGTCACGTCGATCTGTGAGTCGTCCGGCGCGTGTCGGACGGCGTTCTCGACCAGATTGCCGATCACACGAGCAATCCGCAATGTATCGAGCTGAGCGGGCGCGGGCTCGTCGGCATGGAACCGGATCGCCACATTGCGGGCAGAGGTCGACATCGCCAGCGTCTCGGTCGATTCGCGCACCGCCGCCGTAAGATCGGCTGGTGTGAGCTCGAACGACTCCGGCGCAGCGTCGAGCTGACTCAACTCGAAGAGATCGTCGATCAACTGCGCCAGATGGCTGACCTGCACGCGCATCGTCTCATGGTATCGCCGCACCGTCGCGGGATCATCGACGACACCGTCGCTCAATGCTTCGAGCATCGCCCGGATAGCGGTCAAGGGAGTCCGCAGATCGTGGGAGACCGCCGCAATCAAATCCCGGCGCGACTCCTCGGCCTTGCGCAGCCGTGTCTCGGACTCGGAGACATTCTGGACCATCGAGTTAAAGGACATCGCCAGCTCGGCCAGCTCATCGTTCGTCGTGACGTCGACGCGGGTGTGGAGATCTCCGGACGAAACCCGCTGCGCTCCTTCGGCCAGCTGCCGCACCGCCGTCGTCATCCGCCCGGCGATCGATGTACCGATAGAAACAGAGAGCACCGATCCAAACACAAGCAGCAGAATCAATAAACTCAGATCGTGCGAGCTGAGAAACATCAGCTGTGCCGTCACCAGGATATTGACGATGACGATGCCGACGCCAACCCCGTAGGCGAGCAGGATCTTGGTCCGAATCGAGCGCCGGCCGGACTCGGCCCAACGGTAGGCCGCATACCCGGCGGCAATCGACAGCGCGGCGGAGAGCAGGAGATACGCCAGCAGATCTTGGAACTCGGCCCGCGAGACGCGCAGCCAAAGCAGCGCCAGCGAGGCGACGAGCGCAAACGCCGAGAGCGCCCCGACGAGCCATTGTGGGGCGAAGCGTGCCTTTGGAAGCGGGAAGCTACTCTGATCCGCTGCCATCGAACCGGTACCCCACTCCCCAGACAGTCTGCACATAGCGCGGGTGCGACGGGTCGTCCTCGACCTTCTCGCGCAAGCGCCGGATATGCACTGTCACGGTGCTCTCATCCGCGACGAAGTCAGCGCCCCAGACGTTGTCGAGGAGCTGGGCGCGCGAAAAGACCTGGCGCGGACGCGTCGCCATGAAGTGCAGTAGCTCGAACTCGGTCGCCGTTAGATCGATGCGCCGGCCGTCGACCGTCACCTGTCGCTCGCCCGGATCAACCGTGAAATCGCCGAGCTCGATGCGCTGGGATTGCGTTTCGCGCACCGTCGCCGGCCCGCTGCGGCGCAGCACGGCCCGCACCCGCGCGACAACCTCCCGCGGACTGAAGGGCTTCACCACATAGTCGTCCGCGCCGAGCTCGAGCCCGTTGATCCGGTCGATCTCGTCGGTCCTGGCGGTAAGGAGGATGATCGGGACGCTACGCTCGCCGCGCAACGTCTCGGTGATCTCAAGTCCACTGCGGTAGGGCAGCATGACGTCGAGCAGGATCAGGTCGGGGTCGCTGGCGCGCGCCAGGTCGAGCGCTTCGACGCCATCCCCGGCCGTGATGACGTTGAAGCCATCGCGCGAGAGATAGAGCGACATTACCTCGCGAATACTCGGTTCGTCATCGACGACGAGAATTGTTTCGTCTGCCATTGCTTCAGCCTCTTTCGTCGGCCGCCCGACCGCGGAGCGGCGCATTCGGGTCAAGCTTGCAGGGCAAAACTTACGAGAGCATGACGGGCGCTACTTCGTGACCTCATAGACGAGATGGCTGATCTCAGGCACGATCAGACGCTCCATCGCCAGCCGCACGGCGTTCGATGAGCCGGGCGTCGAGAAGATCAGGCGTCCGGCGTGGACACCCGCGGTCGCCCGCGACAACATCGCCGCCGGCCCAATCTCGTCCCACGAGAGCATCCGGAACAGCTCGCCGAAACCGGGCAGTTCCTTCTCAATCATCCGTGAGAGCACATCGTAGGTCGTGTCCCGCCGGGCGATGCCGGTGCCACCGTTGAAGAGTATCGCCTGAATCGCCGAGTCCTCCCGGCAGGCCGCGAGCACCGCCTCGATCTCGGCCGGCTCGTCGGGCACGATCCGGTAGAGATGAATGGTGTGCCCGGCCGCCTCGAGACTGTCGATCATGATCCGACCGCTGCGGTCGGTCGACTCGTCGCGGGTGTC
Organism: Chloroflexia bacterium; assembly: GCA_030431755.1. Classification (GTDB taxonomy): domain Bacteria; phylum Chloroflexota; class Chloroflexia; order Thermomicrobiales; family CFX8; genus JAUIIK01. The sequence goes on along the minus strand of JAUIIK010000019.1, from coordinate 3,611 downwards.
GCTGACCGTCACGACCGCACAACCGACGGTGTCCGGCGCAGCCTCGCGATGCTCCTGTACCGATTGGGACATCATGAACCTCCAGGTTCCAGGTAGATCCTTCGTTGCGCGTGATTCGAACGGACCCTCCCATTTCGCAGACACACGCGATCATAAGAAATTTGTCATTTCGACCAGCGGGAGAAATCTCAGTGCAGCGCGTCACTGGTGTTCGACTGAGATTTCTCGTGAGCCTGCTCTGAGCCGGGTGCCCATTGGGCGTGAAGGGCTCGAAATGACAAGCTTGGTACTTGTTGAGCCATCCGAAAAGCCGTCAACCGCTGACCAAATCATGCGTCACAGGCCATTAGTCTACGATGAGATTTTCGATGTGCTGGCGGCGCAGAATCGTCCCGTCGCGCCGCAAGGTGATCGCGATCAGATCAATCCGCCAGATGCGCTCGGCATGCTCCGGATGTTCAGCAATGAAATGCTCTGCCGTGGCAAGTATGCGCTCCAGCTTCCGAGCATCAACCGCCTCCTCCGCGCCGCCGAAGCGGTCGCCGGTGCGTTCCTTGACCTCGACAAAGACGATCAGATTGTCGATGGTCGCGACGACATCGAGCTCACCCGGCGCCGCCCGGTAGTTCGTGGCAATGATGCGGTAGCCCTTGTCGCGCAATGTCCCGGCGGCGAACAGTTCGGCGGCCTGGCCGCGCGGTTGCTTAGCGGTGCCCATCAGCCACCATCCGGATTGGCGCAAATGATCTGCGGTGGACAGGCGATACGCCGAGTACTCCAAGCGCCTCGCGATGCGCGGCCGTGCCATAGCCCTTGTGGCGCGCAAAGCCGTACCCCGGGTGCTCGCGGTCCAGGGCAATCATGAGCCGGTCGCGCGTCACCTTGGCCACGCACGATGCCAGCGCGATCGTCCGGCTCCGCCGGTCACCCTTGACGATAGCGCGTTGATTGCGGCCGTAGTCGGGCAAGGCAAAGGCGTCGCTCAAGATGAAATCCGGTAGCGGCCTGAGATTCATGACAGCCGCCCGCAACAGGGCCGCGTTGACGTAGCCGATACCGCGCTCGTCGATCTCGTCGACCGACGCGATGGCGACGGCGACCGTCGCGTTGGAAGCGAGCAGCACGTCGACTACTTGTTCCCGCTCGGCGGCGCTCAACTGCTTGGAATCGTCAACCCGCACGCCCCGCTGGGCGATCGCCGCCGAGAGCTTCTGCCGCTCCGCGGGCGCGTAGGGAAGTGTGACAGCAGCCGCGACGATTGGGCCGGCCCAGGCCCCACGCCCGGCCTCATCCACGCCGGCAACCAGGCGCATACCGGCAGCCCACGCCTGCCGCTCGAAGTAGTAATTCGGGGCAGCCGGCAACCGACGACGCGCAGCGCGCCGTCTCGCCTTCATGCGGCTAACTGCCAATGGAATCGCTAGCGGAGGTAAGATCCCGGTCTGCGGCGGCGCTCGCGAATACGGGCGGCGCGGCCCGTTCGCCCACGCAGGTAGTAGAGCTTCGCGCGGCGCACACGTCCGGTGCGAATGACCTCGATGGAATCAATGCGCGGCGAATGGATCAAGAAGTTGCGCTCGACGCCGATCCCGTGCGAAGCGATACGGCGCACGGTGAAGGTCTCGTTGAGCCCGCGGCCGCCCCTGCCGATGACGACACCCTCGAACGCCTGGATGCGCTCGCGGCTGCCCTCCACAACATTGACGTTGACGCGCACATTGTCCCCAGGGCTGAATTCGGGGATGTCATCGCGCAGGTATGACTGTTCAACTTCTCGAATGACATCCATGACGTGAACCGCGTCCTTCCCCGATGACAACAAGAAATCCGGCGGGTATCAACACGCCGGATGCAGCGCAACCGAACAAGTCTACATCAGGCGGTCGCGCCCGGCAAAACTGCCGTCAGCTCCCGTGATTTCAGCGCGTCGAGCACCTCAACGGCCATGCTGTAGCGGCCGAATGACGGCATGATGTAGACGCCATGCACGGCATCGCGGGCTTCCAGCAAGAGCTCCTGGGAGATCTTGACACCCTCTTCCCGCGCTCCGCTCCCGGCCAGCCGCATCCGATCGCGAATTTCCTCGGTCGGCTTGATCCCCGGCACCTCGTTATAAAGGAACTCGGCGTGGCGGTGGCTGTAGAGCGGCAGAATGCCGAGCAACACGGGAATGGTGATCTCGCCGTAGAGCCGCTCGTAGGACGCGACGAACTCCAGCCAGGTCGTCATCTCGTAGATCGGTTGCGTCATGATGACCTGCCCGCCAGCCGCGATCTTGCGCTGCAACCGCCCCGCCTCGTGCTCAAGATCGTCGCGTGTCGGGTCGCAAGCCACCGCGATGGTGAAGCTTGCCTCCTGGCCAATTGACGCCCCGGCGGCGTCGGTCCCGGCGTTCATCGCCTGCAAGACCCGGATCAGACCAATCGAGTCCACATCGTAGACGGCGGTGAGGTCGGGGTAGTCCCCAAGGCTCGGTGGATCGCCGGTCAGCGCCAGCACATTGCGGACGCCCATCGCGTGCGCCCCGATGAGGTCCGACTGCAACCCCATCAGGTTACGGTCGCGCGTCGTGAAGTGGAGGATCGTCTCCAGCCCAACTCGGTCCTGCACCATGTAGCACAGCGCCAGGGCGCTCATGCGGACACGCGCCATCGGTGAATCAGCGACATTCACGGCGTCGACGCCGGCCGACTTGAGCAGGTGCGCACCGCGCATCATCTTCTCGGGATTGAGGCCGCGCGGCGGGTCCAGCTCGACTGACACCACGAAGCGCTTGCCGAGCTTCTTCGAAAACTCCGTCGGTTCGTCGGCTGGAATCAGGCCATGTTCCTGCCTCGGGGAGTCGACCACGCGCAGCCGCTGTGTCGTGCCCGTGCCAATGGCTGCGTCCATTGCAGCGCGCATGGCAGCAACATGCTCCGGTGTCGTGCCACAGCAGCCGCCGATCAGTGTCGCGCCAGCGCGCAGGGCGTCGGCAACGAATTGGCCCATGTAGTCGGCAGACATCGGGTAAATGACCCGGTCGTCGATCTGCGTCGGCCAGCCGGCGTTGGGTTGGACCGAGAGGTGGACCTCGTCCGGCACGCGTTGCCGTAGCTGGCGCAGCACGCGCAGCACTCCACGCGGACCGACGCTGCAATTGATCCCGATCACGTCAACCTCAAGCTCAACGAGCTTCGCCGCAACTTCGTCGACCGTCTGGCCGGCCACCGTGCGGCCGTCGTTCGTGAAGGTCGCCTGGGCAACGATTGGCAAGTCGCAGACCTCGCGCGCCGCGCCGATAGCTTGCTCCAGCTCCGCGAGCGATCCCATCGTCTCAATCATCAGGAGATCGACGCCGCCGGCCAGCAAACCGTTGATCTGTTCACGGAACGCCGCACGCACGAGGTCGGGCTGGATCAGGCCAATTGGGGCGAGCGTGCGGCCTGTCGGGCCGATCGACCCTGCCACGAACGCGGGCTTGCCGGAGATCTCGACTGCGTACTCGCCGTTCTTCGCGCCACGCCTGTTGATCTCGTAGACGTCGCCTGCAAGACTGTGCTTCTCAAGTTTGAAGCGGTTTGCGCCAAAGGTGTTGGTCTCGATGATCTCGGCGCCGGCGGCAAGATAGT
>JAUIIK010000175.1 GCA_030431755.1 Chloroflexia bacterium | reverse complement strand
GGACTTGATGGCCAACTGTGTCAGCCACGTCAATTGCGATTCGCCGGGCTGCCGCTGGGCGACCGTCTACGAGGGCGTCGCCTGGATGAGCGAGGCCGAGGGCTTCTGCCAGGCGGTCATCCGGGATATCACCGGGCAAGAGTCGACCGGCGAGGGCCACGTCCTGCGGGCCGGCGACTGCTCCTTCAACAATCTCGGGGTGACGACCTACTTCATGCTCTCGTCGACGATGCCCGACGAGCTACGGCAGGAGAAGGGCTACTACGCCGTTGGCGGCTGTGGCGCGAACATCGCCTGGCATACCGAGGACGACACCATGGAGATCGCCGACCGCGACAACCTCCACCGCGATATGCAGGTCTATGCGGCGACGCTGGTGCGCTCGCTCAACGCCCCGGTCGCGCCCTTCGACTACCGCGCAACGGTCGACGAGCTCTCGGCGGCAGTGTCGGACTACCAGGAGGCCGCTGCCGAAATCCTCAACCTCGAACCCTGTCAGGATGCGCTATCCCGGCTGCGAGCGGCGCTCGACAGTCTCTACGAGGCGACGGAGAGTGTCGGCCCGGACGCGGACGGCGCGACGATCCGGCGGGTGAACGCCGCCCAGCGGGCGATTGGCCGGACACTCGTCTCGCTCGGCTACACCCGCGACGGCCGCTTCCGTCAGGACCCCGCCCGGGCGATCCCGACGCTTCCCGACCTCGCCTTCGCGCGGGATGTCCCCGACGCGGACGAAGACGAGCGCAACGTGCTGCTCTACACGCTGGTGCGCGGCCAGAACCGGCTCATCTGGGAGGCGGGCCAGGCGGCACAGATCGCGACCCAGACGGCGCGCTCGCTCTAGCGGAGAGCAGGAACCGAAACCTCTCCCGGTGCTCCGGCGTCTAAAATAGAGGCGAGGGCAAGGAACGTGTCACCGTGCTCACAATTATGGAGGAGACAGCAGAAACCCATGTTGCGACGATTGCTTCCCGTAGCGGCTATCCTGTCGCTACTTCTCACAGCGCTCGGTCCGACCGGCGCGCTGGCCATCACCTTCGACCAGGAGCCCTTCCACGAGCGCTGGATGCGCACCGATCTGCCGGTCGCCGAGGGCCAGGCCGACCGCACCTGGAACTGGGGGCCAGGCCCGATCTCCGGCGGCATTGACGAGATCTACGCTGAGTCCTCGAACAGCATGCGGCGGGTGCAGTACTTCGACAAGAGCCGCATGGAGATCACCTTCCCCGATGCCGACCCCTCCGAGCTCTGGTATGTCACCAATGGTCTACTTGTGATCGAGATGGCGACCGGGCGGATGCAGATGGGTGACAACTCGTTTGACGATCAAAGTCCGGCCAGCCAGCGCGTGGCCGGTGATCAGACAGCCGGCTCCGACTCCCCGACCTACGCCACCGTCGGCGAGCTGATGAGCGAGCCATCCGTAAGCGAGGGCACGGTGATCACCGCGACCGCCGACGCCGACGGCAATGTCTCGAACGACGCAACCTACGAGAATGCCGGAGTTACCGCCGAGTGGCATGTGGTCGAGACCGGCCACACCGTCGCGTCGGTCTTCTGGGACTTCATGAATTCATCCGGCCTGGTGGTCGAGGGCGGTGTGTACACCCAGGGACAGCTCTTCCCGAACCCGTTCTACGCTACCGGTCTGCCGATCACCGAGGCCTACTGGACGACCATCCCGGTCGGTGGCGAGCAGAAAGACGTGCTCTGGCAATGCTTCGAGCGCCGCTGCCTGACCTACACCCCGACGAACGAGCCGGGCTGGCAGGTCGAGGCTGGCAACGTCGGCCAGCACTACTACGCCTGGCGCTATGACAATGTCTCGACTCAGCAAGTGACCGTCTATCTCGTAGCGATCGGTGACGAGGGGGCATCGGGCGAGCTGATCGGCTGCGGCGACAGCCTGGTTGGCATCACCCGCGAGATCCCCGGCAATGTCGACCCGATCTCGGGCGCGCTCGAAGACCTTTTCTCGATCCCCGGTCCGGACTTCGGCGAGTCGGGCCTTTCGACCGCCTTCTACGACTGGGATGTGATCGTCGATTCGGTCGAAGTTGAAAGCGGCCTCGCGACCGTCGAGCTCAGCGGGACCTACGCAATCGCCGGCGTCTGCGAGCACCCGCGTATCGAGGCGCAGCTGGAAGAGACGGTGCTGCAGTTCCCGAATGTCGACGCCGTCGAGATCTTCATCAACGGCGAAGCGCTGGAGGATATCCTCTCGCTGCAGTAATCGGCGTGGGCACGATCTGACACGTAACCGGGCGGGGTCGCAACCCCGCCCGGTTCATGTTCGCTGGGTAGCCTGAGCGGTCCAAGAGTGCGTGGTATCATCGCGGCGTAGGTGTACGTACACACTTCACGACGGGATCCTGTGCGCTGGTCCGCTTCATCCACACAGCCGATCTCCATCTCGACCGCCAGTTCAGCGGGCTACGCGGCCTGCCTGACCACATCGGCGCAGCCGTCCGCGAGGCAACCTTCGACGCCTACCAGCGGATCATCGACCTCACGCTCGACCAGCAGGCCGACGCGCTGCTGGTTGCCGGAGATAGCTACGATGGCGCGGACCGCAGCCTGCGCGCGCAGCTCGACTTTGTCGAAGGGCTCGAACAGCTCGACGCTGCCGGGATACAGGCCTTTGTCTGTCACGGCAGCGCAGACCCGCTCGACGACTGGACAGCACGCCTGCGCTTTCCGCCACTAACATATTGCTTCGGGGCAGCCGTCGAAGCCGCCCCGCTGCGGGAGACTGACTGGGAAGTGCTTGGCGTGAGCCACCCCGTAGCTGCGGCGGAGGAATTGCCGGCCATGATCGCCGCGGCCTGCTCCACGCCATTGTCGGTCGGGATGTTTCATGGCGCCGCGGCGGTGCTGGATGCTGCGCCGGTGGCGTATCCGGTCACATACTGGGCGCTCGGCGGCCGGCATCAGCCGGAATTGCTGCGACGCGCCGGCCCTGTAGCGCTCTACCCCGGCACGTCGCAGGGTGCCCGCCCGGGCGACGAGGGGCCGCGGGGCGCATGGGTCGTGGACTTCGATGACCAGGGGAATTCGTCGGCTCGCTTCGAGGCGCTCGATGCAATCCGATGGACTGTCGCAACCGTTGAAATGACAGATGACGAATCGGAGTCAGCGCTCGTCGAGCGGCTGGCCGCACAGATCCGGGGGATGCGCGCCGGCGCTGACGGCAGGGCGCTCCTCTACCGCGTCGAGCTAAACGCGCCGCAAGCACCGAGCGCTCAGCCGTTCGACACGAACGCGCTGGCGGCGCAGCTGAACGAGCAATTTGGCGCGCGGGACGACTTCGCCTGGTGCTATCGGGTCGTGGTCGAGCGCGGCGCGTGGCCCGGTCGGGAACGACGTAGACAGGCCAGCGACATGCTTGCGGAAATACTCCATGTGCGCGATGATTTTGCCTCAGATCCAGAACTCCGACGTCGCCTTTGGGACGAACTTGCCGTGCTGCTCGAGGATGACCGATTGCAACCATACAGCGCAACAGTTGGTCTGACTGAAGGTCAGCTGGAGGCGCTGCTCCGCGAAGCAGAGGCTGAAGCGCTCGCTGCGCTGGGGATTCAGTGGTAAGGATCGAGCGCGCCTACATCAGCGCCTTCGGCAACCTCATTGAGGTCGAATTCGGGCCATTCTCCGAGCGCGTTACCGTCGCCCACGGTCAGAGCGCCGCCGGGGGCTCGACCCTCAACGCGTTCATTCAGACCATCCTCTTCGGCTTTCCACCAACAAGCCCACATTCCACAACGCCTGTCAGCCGCACCGGGCGCTACGGCGGCCACCTGATTCTGCGTGATGGCGCGCAGCAGCGCTATCTGGTCGAACGCTATCTGGAACAGCGCGACGGTGCGGCGCGAGTGACATTGCCGGACGGCAGCGTTGGCAGCGAAGAGGCGCTGGCCGGGCTGCTTGGCAGCGTCTCGCGCGAGCAATACCGGGCCCTGCTGACCATCTCCCTCGACGACCTGCTGTCAGACCAGGGACGCTTGGGACTGCCAGCGAATGACCGCATGTACGGGGTGGGGATCGGGGGCGAGCGGTTGCCCACTGTGCTGGAGCGCTTTCAGCGGCAAGCGGATGAGCTTATCGATGGCGACCAGGCAGATGATTCGATCGCCGCAACTCTGCGCGAGCTGGCAGACATCGAGCGATTGCTGGCGGCGAGCCGGCGGGCCGCCGGTAGCTACCAGGAATTGCGCCACCGCCGCGACGAGCTCAACCTCGACATCCGGGATGTTGATTTTCGCATCGCCGCGATCAGCCGGGTGGAACAGCGCCTGGCTATGGAGCAGGCTGAATCAGCGCCGGAGCCTGTCACGGCGCCCTTGCCCGATGATCCGGACAGCGCTCATCTGCGGCGGGAGATCGACGAGCTGCGCGAACACTGGACCCAGGAGCAGGCTGCCCAACGGATGATCGACGTCTACGAATCGACCATCGACCGGCAGCGCCTGCCGCGCAGTCCCTGGTTCCTCGTGCTGTTGATGACCGGTGTGTTGCTGCCGGTCGTGCTCGGTGGCATCGCGGGGAACCGTGTTGCGCTGACACTGGGCATCGCCGCGGCTGGACTCAGTATGGTGACGCTGGTGCTGGCCGCCGTGGCGCGCTCACGCTTCGAATCCGCCCAGCTCCAGGCGACGCTGCATCTGGAGATGACCCACCGCGAGGCGCAGAGCCGCTTCCGGAACTCGGCGCGGGCAACGGGCATCGACCCCGACCGAGTAGCCCAAGAGCTCGCCCGGCTCGAACACGCGCACTCCGAAGCACTCGCCCATAGGCGGCCCAGCGCCACAAGCGCCGCCAACGCGCTCTCGGACGCGGAATGCGAATGGCAGGAGCTAGTTGTTGAGCTCGCATTGCCGGAGTCACAGGCCCAAGACCCGGCGGCGGCGCGCGCGGCAGCGGAAGCAGCCCGCGATGCGTTACACGTCACGTTGGGCCGGCTCGATGAGCAGCTCCGGCAGCTCGTAAATGACCGCCAGAGCGCGGAACTGCGGTTCCAGAGAGAAGAGCTGCTGACTCTGCTCGGCGACCAGACGCGCGCCTGGTCCCGGAATGTCGCCGCCGGCATGCTCCTGCGGGAGGCCGCCGACGCCTATGCGCGCAAACGGCAACCGGAGGCGCTCCACGCCGCCAGTGACGCATTTGACGCGATGACGTTGGGCGCTTATCACAAGCTCATCGTGCTGGACGGCAACGATGAGCTTATAGCACTTGGCCGGGATGGGCGCGAGGTCCAGGTTGCCGGGATGGGCCGCGAAATGCGGGAACTTGCGCGCCTCGCGCTGCGTATTGGCTGTATCCGGGCCTTCGGCGAGTCTCAACCGTTGCCGGTGCTCGTCGACGACATCCTCGTACAGTTCAATCCGGAGCGGGCTACCGAGGCCATGCGCGCCCTCGCGAGCCTGACCTGGGAACACCAGCTCATACTCTTCACCAACCATGCCTCCTCGGTGGAGTTGGCGCGCGCGGTGCTCCCTGGAACGCGGCTGCTGGCAGTGCGTGGACAGACCGTCTTCGATCTTACGCCGCTATGGTTCGACAGCAATTGATCCCGGCCCGGCCATCACACGATAAGACAGGGCGACAATGGCCCTATCTCCGGTTAGATATACTGACAGTCACGTACGGACGCGGCGAAACGACTCGCTTCCTGCGCTCTAATGCTCGCTGTCGGCTCTACGGGTGAATCTGAGATGTGTGAATCATCGGGACGGGTGGGGGTGACAGCTGATGCCAATCAGTGACATGACGCTGGCGACGATTATCTTCGTTGCTACCTATGCTGTCATCGTGACCGAGAAAGTCGATCGGACGAAGGTCGCCATCGCCGGCGCGTTGATCATGGTCCTGAGCGGCGTCATCGATCAGGAAGTCGCTGTCGAATCGATTGACTTCAACACCCTCGGCCTGCTGATCGGCATGATGATTCTCGTCGCGATTGTGCGGCGCACCGGCGTCTTCGACCACATCGGTTTCCAGGTCGCCAAGTGGACCGGCGGCCGGATCGTCCCAATGATGGCGATGATGGCTGTGGTCACGGCTGTCGCCTCGGCTTTTCTCGACAATGTGACGACGATCCTCCTGGTGGTGCCGGTGACGATCGCGCTGGCCGATATTCTCGGTATCCCCGCCAAGCCCTTCCTCATTACCCAGATTCTGGCCAGTAACATCGGTGGCGCGGCGACGTTGATCGGCGATCCTCCGAACATCCTGATCGGCAGCGAAACCGGCCTGACATTCCTCGATTTCATGATCAATCTTGGCCCGATCATCATCCTCAATCTCGTGCTGGTGATCGCGATCTGGGCCATTCGCTTTCGTAGCATGCCGGAGCCGGCGGCCGAGCGGCGCGCTGAGGCCATCGCCTCGGCCGAGACGGACCGGATCAACGACTACCCGCTGCTCCGCAAGAGCCTCATCGTACTTGGTGTGACGATGGTCGGATTTCTGCTGCACGGCGCGCTCCACCTCGAAGCGGCGACGGTGGCGCTGGCCGGCGCGGCGGCCTTGTTGCTGGTTAGCCGCACCGACATCCACCACATCGTGAACGAAGTCGAGTGGCCGACGATCTTCTTCTTCGGCGGGCTCTTCGTGCTCGTCGGCGGCGTCGAACATGTCGGGTTGCTGGACGAGATCGCCGAGTGGGTCGTCGATACGACCGGCGGCAACGTCACCTTGACGATTATCGCGCTGCTCTGGCTCGCGGCGGTGCTCTCGATGATCGTCGACAACATCCCCGCTGTCACGACGCTCATCCCGCTCAGCATCGCCGTCGGACGCGGGCTCTTCCCGGAGCTCGCTGACATGCCGGTGGAAGAGTTCGTGCTGTCGCCGGAGATGCTGCCGGTCTGGTGGTCGCTGGCGTTGGGCGCGGACCTTGGCGGCAACGGCACACTGGTCGGAGCTTCAGCCAACGTCGTTGGCGCGGGGCTCTCCGAGCGCCACGGCGAGCGCATCACCTTCATGGAGTTCACCCGCGAGGGTATGCCGATCACCTTGCTGACGCTCATCGTCTCGACGATCTACGTCTACCTGTTCTTCCTTCTATAGGCAGGTTCACACGGCCCCACGTTGACGTTGGCATTGGCACAACGCGACCTCTATTGAGACTGAAGTCACGCATGAAGGGTGGAGTTCATCTCCACCCTTCATGCATCAGGTTGAGCCGTTCAATTGCGCGCTTCCTGGATTCGGTTGGCACGCAGCGCCATACCGCAGAAGCCACAGCAACAACATGGTCATCCCGAGGAACGCTCTGCGCCGAGGGATCTACGACCTCCAGTACCGCACTCCGAGGAAGACTATGCCGGTCGCTACTGCACGGTCGATCACTGTCTACAGCACCGGCGGATGGCACGCTCGCAACAAGATCCCTCGGGCGCAGAGCCTTCCTCGGGATGCCAGGTGCGGAACGGGATGTGCGTAAACAATGGTGCTTGGCTGTATGTGGGGGAGAGCACGGGCCGATCTTCCTGCGCTACACCAACCTGATGCATCGTAGGGGTGGAGTTCATCTCCACCCGGCAGCGGGGTCGCATTCGTACGCGGGTGGAGATGAACTCACCTGTTCCACCTAATTCATAGTTAGCATCGACGTCTGGCATAGCGTGGAGTTCGTTCACAGACCAGATCGGGCGGGGGCCAGACATAGGTGCTCAGTGCTGGCACTGGCGCGCTGATGGTGACCCGTCGACTGCGTCGAATGAAGCCGAGTTGCTCGCCATCGGCAAGAAAGGCTGCTAACGGGTCATGGCCGTGCGCCGCGTAGCGCGGGAGATAGCGCACCAGCAAGGGCAAGGACACCTCGAACAGATCCACCCCGGCGCGTGCTGCCGCCTCCATACGCAGCGCCTGGACGATCTGGGCAATGGTCAAGACCGCCCAGATCTGCTGCTGGATCACGACTGCTTTGGCGCTCCACAAAAGCCCCAGTCCGAGGTGCTCCTTGACCAGTTGCACGGCCATCTCGATGTCCCAGCGGCGCGCATAGAGCTGGGCGATAGCCTGGATCGAGAGTTTCCGGGGATCAGTGACATTCGTGATGTAGCGGTGCAGCTGCTGACCGTGCGGGAACTGCACCAGCCGCACCGCGTAGCGTGCTTTGTCCGCCCGATAGGCCCCCAACCACACGAGTTCATCACGTACCTTGCCATCGGCATAGAAGGTGTGCAGGTGTTTGGTGCTCGTCTTCGCGCGCACACGACTCAGCCAGTAGCGGTCGTCCATCGTCAGATCATCGAACCACTCAAAGCCAAAGTAGCCGAGATCGCAGAGCACCAGGCTGTCGGCCGGCAGGTCCGCGACCATCTCGCGTGCCAACACCTTCTCGTTCTGGCGAAAGTCGGGCTGGAACTGGATCGTCTGCCACTGCTGGGTGCGCAGATCAAAGAGACCAGCCAGCTTGCCGGGGAGCGTGTCCTCGGTCGGCGCATCACGCAACGCGGGCAGTTTGCGCGCGACTGGATCGAGGGTCGTCTCATCGAGGGCCACGACCTGACTCGCAAAGGGAGCCAGATCATCGTCGGCCCACGCTGCCACCCGGATGGCCAGTTGCGCGCTCACCTGAGCGAAGCAGGTCTCGAGTGGGGCTGTGCCGTCACGGTCGAGACGGTGGTAGACCGCCTGATCACTCACCGGATACCGCGGATAGT
>JAUIIK010000271.1 GCA_030431755.1 Chloroflexia bacterium | reverse complement strand
CGCGGAGAAGACGCTCCCCTCGACGTGGCAGCTGCCGAGCTTCCACAAGGACGACCGGCCCGACCACCCGACGCCGAAGCCGCTGGATTGCTTCGGTATCCCCATGCGCCAGCACGTGGCGCGCGGCGGGCTGTGCTACGAGCCGTTCTGCGGCTCCGGCTCGCAGATCATGGCGGGCGAAGCGAACGGACGGCGCGTGTACGCCATGGAGATAAGCGAGGCGTATGTGGACGTAGCTGTGGAGCGGTGGCAGGCGGAGACGGGCAGGGAGGCGGTGTTGGAGGGGGAGGGGGCCGAAGGCTGCGGTTGGACATACGCCGAGGTGCGGGAGGGGCGACTCGGCGACAGTACTCCGGTGACCGGTCCCGCCGTCGTCGGCACCGACAAGCGATGAGTTTCCTAGCAGCAACTGTCTCGGTTTAATTGGATCGGGGGGCAAGATACCGTCCCATACGAGCAAAAGACGCAGCAATCACCCTGTAACGGTCGAAGCAACTCTCCGCAGCCCTTGCACTCGTAGAAAAACTGGCAGGCATCGGTCGGCATCTGCTCGACTTCCTGGTAGCCGCAACGCGGGCACGTGATCTCCGACGTCAGAATGACGTCGGTGGGAGTCCGGCCGGCGTTGCTCATTGGATGACGGTGGACGGGTAGCCAGCATTGGCGGTTGCCGTCGTCAATTCGTCGACGTTCGTACGGGAATCGTCGAAAGAAACGGTCGCCGATCGGGTGTCGAGATCGGCGTCCACCTCGCTCACGCCGTCAACCTTGTTCAGGGCGGCTTCGACGGTAACTGGACAAATCGGACAGTCCATTTTCGGAATATTCAGCGTGACAGTTTGGGTGTCGGCGGCGACGTATGGGGTTACGGCCATCAGCGCGATTAGCAGTACGTTTCGAGTCGTCATTGGTTATCTCCTAGGCGATCCACGGGATCCAGTAGATTCCGGTCACAAGCACGAGTGAAATTAGTGCGGCAGTCCAGAACAAGAACCGGTAGCGTCGCCGCGCCGCCGGGATGGCGCACACACTGCCGGGACTGCATTGTTCCACGGGTCGGTAGAGCTGGAACCCAGCCCAGCCGAACAGAGCGACGACAACTATCAGAAAATAAGGCGTGTACGGTCGCATGTCGGTGAGCAGACTCATCCAGGCGCCGCCGATACCGAGAAGGACGAGTACCAGAGGCAAAACGCAGCACAGACTCGCGCCGATGGCGGCGAGTACGCCGCCGAGAATCGGCAGTGTTGGTGATGGGCTGGCCATGGTTGCCACTCGTCTGTTCGACTGAGTGCTATTGTGAACTCCGTACTATGGTACGGAGTCAAGACCCCAAATCAGACTCCGACACCAGTGATTCGATCACTGGGCAGTGGCGTGGGTCTTCATTGGCATTGCAGGCGTCGATCAGGCGGCCCAGAACCGTTTCAAGTCTCTGGAGGTCCGTTAGTTTGCGAAGGACAGCGACGCGCTTTGCCTGCGCCAGCTCTCGCACCTCGTGGCATTCGCCATCGGAGAGCGACAGGAGTTGCGCGATTTCAGAGAGGGTGAAGCCTAGCTGCTGCGCCTTTTTGATGAATAAAAGTCGTCGCAGATGTTGCCGATCGTAGGCCCGGATTCCCTGTG
>JAUIIK010000174.1 GCA_030431755.1 Chloroflexia bacterium | reverse complement strand
GGTCCATCCCCGTGAACTCCTGAATCGCTGGATCGTGCCGCTTGAGAAGCGCATCGACTTCCTGACGCTCCACACCGGCAAGAAGATCGAAGTGCCCTTCGACCAGCTGATCGTCTTCTCGACGAACCTGGAGCCCAAGGACCTGGTCGATGAGGCGTTCTTGCGGCGTATTCAGAACAAGATCTACATCGGCGACCCAACGCTCGATCAGTACCGCGAGATCTTCCGCAGAACCTGCGAGCAGCTCACGATCCCGTTCGACCAGAACGCGCTCGTCTACCTGTTGCGTGAGTACTATGTCAAGCCGAAGCGCAAACTGCGCGCCTGTCACCCGCGTGATCTGCTCCGGACGCTCGCCGGCATTGCCCGCTATCTCGACGAGCCGGCGGTACTCAGCACCGAGCTGCTGGACATGGCCTGCTCCACCTACTTTGTTGAGATGTAGCCGTCCGCGCTGCTCAGTTCGAGCCAGTTAGCCGCCGCAGCTTCTCGCTGAACTCCGCGTCGCTGATGACGCCGGAGTTGCGCAGCTCAGTCAGCGCGATCACGGCCCGCGACTGATCCTCCTGCGTCTCAATGCGCGGTAGCGGATTCGTATCGGCGGCGGCTCGCGCAGCCGGTTGGCCAGTGACAACACGAAAGCCGTCGTCATTCAAGCCGCGATTGCCGAACTCCATCTTGGCTTCCATCAGCACACGCTTGAACTCGTAGGGATTCGAGACGCCGGCGATGTCGTTGATCGCGGCGTCCGAACCAGTCACGATATTGATCGTCCCGTAGTTGAACATGCGTCCAAAGATCGACTGGGTCATGACGACGTCGTTGACCTTCTCCAGCGCGGAATCGAAGGTGCGCCGGTTGATCATCCCTTCGACCTGGAGGATGCGGAAAGACGTCACGTAGTACTGCTCGCGCCACCAGTTCAGAATGCGGTAGACGCCGACCGCCAAAGGCACAAACCCGCCCGCGATCACCAGCAGCCCGAAGAACAATCCAATGCTCTGGCCCGCGACATCCGGGATGAGGGCGATGGCAACCGCGCCGACGATCCAGATGACCAGCGCGGCAAACAGATACGGCCCCGCTTTAAGCACCATGAAGAGCGGATGCCTGCGCGCTTCGAGCAATATCCGCTCGTCACGGGCCAGTAGCTTCTCGACGATCGACATCGCGCTCCTCCACTTCGCTCGGGTCGCTTCTGTAGTCATATTCTAAGCGGAGATCGCGTATCACCCGCGTCGCGGTCGAATCGCGCCCGGTGATCGTGGCGACGTACTCAGCGACGAGACGCTCCGCCTGCTCGAACAGCTCCGTCGGCACGCGCACCGCCAGCACCTGGCCAATGTCACCACGATCAATCATCCGCATGACCTTCTGGACATTCACCGGGACAACACGAGCGCCGGCAGGCGCCGGTCCGCAATGGCCGCATACGAACCCGCCGCGTTCAAGATCGAACGCATTTGGCTCCGCCGCCAGCGCCTCGCCGCAGGCGATACATGTCTGGAAGCCGGGCCGAAACCCCGCCTCAGCCAGGAGCAGGAGATCAAAGATGAGTAAGACTCGCGCCGGCTCGGCTCCGCTATCGAGCAGTTCGAGACTGTTCTCGACGAGGCTGAAAACGTTCGGCGCGGCTTCGTCCTCGGCAGTCAGAACGTCGACGCGCTCAGCGATCAATCCAGCGACGGCAATCGCGCGCTCGTCCAACCGCAGCCGGGGATAGGCAGAGCGCGTCTCGACCTGCGAGAGTATCGGCAGACCGCGGGTGCGTGCGAGCATGAACCTCGATATCATGAATGGCTCGGAGTGGCCGGCCAGTTTGCTCCCTGGCCGGCGCACGCCCTTGGCAACGAAGCGGTGCTTACCCAACTCACGCGAGAATACCGTTAGAATTCGGTCTGACTCGCCGAGGTTGCGCCGCCGCAGGACAGCCGCCTCCAGGCGGTACATGCGCGCTCGGCGGTCGGTCTTCGTTTCGTTTTCGGCGGGTCGCTCGGACATAGCGTTTCACTATCTGCAGGGACATCGTATTGTCAGACGATACAGCAGCCAATTCTACGAGTCGCGGAGAGCGCAGGCATCCCGCGAACATCGTCTCCTGGATTGCGCTGGCAATCGCGTTGCTAGTGGCCGGCTACGCCGTCCGTACCTCGTTCGAGCCTGGGGATCTCCGACCTGGCGGGTCGGACACTGCCGGGCTACCGCAGATCGGCGAGCGTGCCCCGGACTTCACCGCAGTCGACGCTAGCGGCCAAGAGGTCAGCCTCTCGGATTTCGCGGGTCAACCAGTCTGGTTGAACTTCTGGGGCTCGTGGTGCCCGCCTTGCCGGGCAGAAGTGCCTGACATGCTCCAGGCCTGGGACGTCATCGAGGCTAGCGACGTCGTGCTCGTCGCCGTGAGCCTGGAGGAACCGTCTGACGACGCATTCACCTATGCCGAGGATGTCGGCATGGACTTCGTGGTGCTGTCGGACCCGGAGCGCGATGCGATCCGCGGCAAGTACCGGGTGCGCTCATTCCCAACACACCTTTTCATCGACGCCGAAGGCATCGTGCGCGATATCTCGCTCACGCCGATGTCGGCGCAGACGGCGATACAAAAAGCCGAGTCGATTAGCTAGAGTTGAGTCGGGTCCGCGGCTGCGGATCAGATCGCGTAGAGTGAGCCAGGGGTATGTCCCACGATGCCACGCCCGCCCGCCTCCATTGCCGTCGTGCCCGCCCACGACAAGGAAGAGTCTCACGAGCTATTTGCATCGATCAGCGCCTGGCTGGATGACAACGATATCGAGCTGATTACCGAAGAGCAGCTCAACAGTGGCGCGACGCCGGATGCACTGATTGCCCTCGGCGGTGACGGATTGCTCATGCGGATGGGCCGGGCGAACCCTGGTGTTCCTATCCTCGGCATCAATTTCGGCACGGTCGGCTTCCTTGCCCTCGCGGAGCGTTCACAGTGGCGCGCGGTGCTGAGTGCGCTCGCAAACGGAGACTTCAAGTATCAGGACGGTCCAACCCTACATGTGTCCATCGACCGCGCCGGCACACAGCTGAGCACCGGCACGGCCATCAACGATGTCGTCATCCGGTCAGGGCTGCGTATGATCGACACTGAGCTCTACATTGACCGACGTTATGTTAATACGTATCCTGGCGATGGGATGATCGTAGCCACGCCCCAGGGGAGCACAGCCTACTGCATGGCGGCCGGAGGTCCGATCCTCATTGCCGGCGTCCACGGCTTCGCGCTGACGCCGCTCTCGCCACACTCCCCGATTCGCTCGACCTTCGTCGTGCCGGAGGAGTCGGTCATCGAGCTCGTGGTGGCAAATGAGCGCGTCGCAAGTCTGATTCTGGACGGCGAGGAGCTATCGACGATCCAGCAAGGCGACATCGTGCGCGTTGCTCGCGATGACCACCCATTTCGCATGATTCACTTGCATGACACGAACTTCTACGAGGCGTTTCGCACGAAATTCAACTACTTAATTCGGCCCGATGCGAGACCGAGTCTGGGAACCTACCGCCAGCTCTCCTGAGCGCCGCCCGAAGCTGGCGCAGAACGGCTCGAGCGGCCACGCGGCTTGGCGTCCCCAGCGCTATCATCCGCCATATCGACTTCCCAATCGTCGGTATGCGCGTACTGCCGCTGGCGTCGGGGCTGCGCCGATCGTGCGCGCCCATTTGCAGGCGCTCCGCGGGCCGGAAGATCATGCCCGCAGAAGGCGCAGATGCGCCAATCCGCGTCGACGAGCCGCCCACAGCTGCCACATGTGCGGCGCAACGACGCGCCGCAGTCCGGGCAGAATATGAACTCGTCGCGCACGGCCCGGTCACAGGACGGACAAGCGGGCACCGCGCCGAGCTCCTGCGCCAGGTAGGTCTCCTCGATTTCGCGCTGGTACCGCTGCTCGACAGTCTCACGTGGTCTCAACAGCAAGTAGATGAGGATTCCGGGAATGAATCCAAGCACCACGACGAGCGTCGCGAGAACCTGGACAGCGACATTCTGGCTGCGCCGCTCGATGTCGCGGTAGGTCCAGATCGACATAGCGAACCAGAGCGCGACGGCGAAGGCTGCCGTGCCTGCCAGCGTGAACTGAAGGGCGCGGGCGAATGACTCTTCCATTAACCCTTCCTCTCCTGCGCTAAGTGGTCAGTCGCTACGCGGCGGGGATGCGCTCGAAGCGCGACACTTCGCAGATGAACACGGCCGCGCCCCCGACCTGCACCTCAACGGGATTGGGCACGTAAAACTCGCCTGGTTCCATGATGGGAAGCAGCGGGTTCACAAACTGGGTACGCGTATAGCAGTTCTGCTTGATGATTCGGAGCACATGTTCGACACGCTCATCGTCGACGCCAATCAAGAACGTGGCGTTGCGCTCCTGGAGAAACCCACCGGCGCTGTTGATCTGGGTCACCCGGTACTCGGCTTCCAAAAGGGCTGCGAGCAACGTGTCGGCATCTTTCCCCTGGACTACGGCGAAGATGAGTTTCATACTGCTCCGATTTCCGCTAGACCGCGATTGATTTCAGCTCATCCACACCCTGCATTTGCGCGAGGATGTCGGCGGTCACTCGTTCGATACGCTGCGCGGCGTCGATGATCCGCCAGCGTTGTGGATCGCGCGCGGCCTCGGCGCGATACCAGGCAGCGACACGCTCGTGGAATGATACTGTCTCGTTATCGATCCGGTTTTCTTCCCCGGCACCGCGCCGCCGGTTCAATCCCTCGCTCACCGCGATATCAAGCAGGAGCGTCATATCCGGCGCCAGTCCTCCGGTCGCGAGCTGTTGCAGATCGCGCAATGCCTCCAGGTCAAGCCCCCGGCCCGCGCCTTGATAGGCGAGCGTCGAGTCGACGTAGCGATCGCAGAGTACCCACGCGCCACGCTCAAGCGCCGGGAGGATGACAGCACGCACATGCTCGGCCCGCGCGCCGGTCATCAGATAAGCCTCGGTTGCCGGCGCTGGATCGTGCTCCGCGCCCAGGAGCAGCCCACGCACCGCCTCTCCCAACACCGTTCCGCCAGGTTCACGAGTTGCAACGACAGCTTGTCCGCGTGATTGCAGCTGGTCGGCCACTCTGGCTATCTGGGTCGACTTGCCGGAACCCTCCGGCCCCTCGAACGTGATGAACATCACTCGCCCGATGCGCGTCGACGCGATATTTCAACCCGCCGGTTCGGGTCCTCGCCGGTGGAGCGGGAGGAGAGGTTGTAGCGTTCGGCCAGCTGATGCTGCAAGCGCCGGATGTATGTCGATTGCGGCTGGAGCTCCATCGGTGGACCACCGTCCATCACCTGGGTGATTGCTTCCTCGGTTTCGTACAGCGCCTGGGTAACCTCGTCCCGCGATGGCCTCGCGGACGTCGCATTCTCTACCGCATTGGCGCCGAATTCATCGACATTGATCTCGCGCAGCAGATCCTTGAGAAGATTTGCCATCTGGACGACGGTGTTGGAGCGCAGCACGAAGATCGAAACGCCGCGGCTCTCCGCCTCGCGCAACGGACGCGGACGCTGCCGGTAGTAGTTGCGGAGGGTGATGACCATGTCGGCATCCCGCAGATCGCGGACGATCAACGCGCTGATGCCGAGCGACTCGATAGCCTGCTCCAGCCTGTTCCGGCTTACGCCGAATGGGAAGATCCGTACTGGCCGGTTCGGCGTGCCTCGGCCTTTCGCCAGCGGATTCGACGCCACCGTCTCCGGGGGTGTTTCGTGAAGCTGGCGCGGCGGCTCCGGGTCACTCTGCCGGCGCGGAATGGTCAGCATCGGATCACGCCGGTCGCGCTGGTTGGCTTCAACCTCGATCTCAACTGATCCGTCTGCATGGCGTTCACGAATCTCGCGGTCGATTGGGCGCGACCGGAGCTGCGCGTCGACCGCTGACGCGACGTCCCGAATCACCGCGACCTGGTCCCGTTCGAGGATCTCGACCATGATCGTGAAGGTCGGAGGCGCGCGGCGCTCAAGCACCGACTTCTGGGTCCCACGCCGGCGCGCCTCTTCATCGCTCAATGTCACGGCTTGGATGCCGCCCACAAGATCCGACAGCGTCGGGTTCAGCAGCAGGTTGTCCAGAGAGTTGCCGTGGGCGGTCCCAATGAGCTGAACACCGCGCTCCGCAATCGTGCGCGCTGCGGCGGCCTCCAGCTCGGTGCCGATCTCGTCGATGATGATGACCTCAGGCGTGTGATTCTCGACGGCTTCGATCATCACCGCATGCTGGAGATCCGGCGTCGGGACCTGCATGCGCCGGGCGCGGCCGATCGATGGATGCGGGATATCGCCATCGCCGCCGATCTCGTTGCTCGTATCGACAATCACGACGCGCTTGCCGAGATCGTCCGCCAGCACACGGGCGACCTCGCGCAGGATCGTCGTCTTGCCGACACCGGGTCTGCCGAGGAGCAGGAGGCTGTCGCCGGTCTCGATCAAGTCCTTGATGATCGTAAGCGTCCCAAAGACGGCCCGGCCCACGCGACAGGTCAGCCCGACAACCTCGCCGGCGCGATTGCGTATCGCCGAGATACGGTGCAGAGTGCGTTCGATCCCGGCACGGTTGTCGTCGCCGAAGCGGCCAACGCGTTGCGTCACGTACGCTAGATCCTCCCGCGACACTTCGCGGGTGGATAGCGCAACCTCGCCATGTCGGAAGCGCGCCTCCGGCACCCGGCCAAGATCGAGCAGTAGCTCGACGAGGTCGGTTAGCGGGTAGTCGCGGACAGCTTCCTGCAATCCCGTCTGCAGCTCTGGGGTTAGAATCGCTATGAGCTCATCAAGGTCGTCCGTGATACCGGGTTGCACGCCCGGAAAATGCTCCTGTCTCCAGCGATCAGGTACAAGCTCGTGTTCTACCAAGTTTCAGTATTCCCTCTTACTTAGTGCCATCGCGTATCGGGGGCGCTGTTTCGATCAAGGTAGACAGCGCCGCAGTAGGTCGCCGGCACTGTCGACCGCGCTTCACCGAATCGGACTATCTCGGCCGGTACCGGCTGCTGGACTACGGTTGCCGTCGTGTGCCGTACTGTGCCGACGAGACGCTCCCGCGCGTCGAAACCAAAGTTCAGAAACGGGTTGACGCGGTCGAGCTGGTAGGCCGGCAGGACGATGTCGACGGTGCCGGTTATCGCTGCAAGCTCCAGGGCATCCGCGACAATCGCCGGCATGACATGAGCCAGCTGATCGTCACAGAGCAACGTCACGATCGGGCGTTCACCGCCCGGATCGATGTGGCAGGCCGCGCCGATGCCATCCTCGGTAGGAAGAACGAATCCGTGCCTGCCACGGTTTCGGAAGGGCAAGCGTCCGTCGGCGTCCGTCGTCCAGGCGTCACTCGTGAATGCCTCCGCGAACTGGACAGCTCGCGGCGTAGTCCGGTTGTAGAGCTGGTGGATCGACCACAAATCGCTCTCATGCTGCGCGCGGATCGGGATGCTCTCGCGCAGGCCTGGTTTGAAGCTTCCCCGCAGCACATGGTACTCGGTAAATGCCACAAAACCGGCCTGGCGCAGGCTCTCCTGCTCGACGCTGTCGGGCTGGCAATAGGCGAAGATGCGCCGAGCGCCGCTGCGGCCCGCGAGCCGCACACACTCTTCGAGCAATGCGACCCACAGCTCAATCGCAACCTCGCTCGTCGCGTCTACGCGGGGCGATCCCGCGCCGAGCCAGCTGAGGTTCCAGCGATAGCGCTCATCCCCCCGTTCGTAGACCGCGAAGGCGCAAAGCTCGTCATCGACCGCCGCGACGATCACGTCTGACGCCATCAGCATGCTTGCCAGCGTCCTGATCTCGCCCTGATTGCGCGATCCGCCGGCGATGTGCGCATCCCAGGGTGCCGTCAGCGCAACCCGGCGCTGCCGCACATTCCGGAGTTTCAGGCGATCTCGCTTCGTTGGGGCCCGGACGGTCAGCGTGGCCATGATGTCTCCGCAGCATTTTCGGCTAGAGCGCCTGCCGCCCCGCAAGCGCCCGACCTAGTGTGATCTCGTCGGCGTACTCGAGGTCGCTACCAACCGGCAGGCCGCTCGCTGGCCGGGAGATAGTTACACTACCGCCGCCGATCTGGCGCAGGATATACATAGCCGTCGCTTCGCCCTCGATGTTTGGATTCGTTGCCAGAATCACTTCCGATGGGCGCTCGTCCTCGACGCGCTTGAAGAGCTCGCGCATCCGCAGCTGGTCCGGTCCAATCCCGTCAACCGGCGAAATCGCTCCGTGCAGGACGTGGTAGAGCCCGCGATACTCGCCGGTGCGTTCGAGCGCGAGCACATCGAGTGGCTCCTCTACGACGCAAATCGTCGAGGTATCGCGTCCTTCGTCGCTGCAAAGGTTGCACGGATCGGACTCGGTGATGTTGAAACAGCGGGAACAGAGGACGATGCGATCTTTGACTTCGAGAATCGCCTCGGCCAGTCCCAGCGCCTGCTCGCGCGGCGCGCGCAACAGGTAGAACGTCAAGCGCGAGGCCGACTTGGGCCCGATTCCCGGAAGGCGCGCGAATTCGTCAATTAGCCGGCTAACGGGTTCAACGGTGACATTTCTCGAACGCAAACAGAGTCCTCCACCGTGCGTATATCCTACGGTCTTGAGTATATCAATGCGCTATCCGCGCCAGCGTCCCGCACACCGCTAGACATCGTCTTCGAACAACACGGCACGAGTCTTCGCGCCATCGGCGGGACCGATCAGGCCATCATCCTCCATCGACTCGATCAACCGGGCGGCGCGGTTGTAGCCGATCCGGAGCCGCCGCTGGAGCATTGAGGCCGACGCGCTGCCTTGCTTCCTGACGATCTCGATGGCCTGCTCGCGCAA
>JAUIIK010000270.1 GCA_030431755.1 Chloroflexia bacterium | reverse complement strand
CTTCACCCGCATGCTCCTCCCCGATCAATCCGGCCCTCGGGCCGGACTCCCCTGTCCCACCGCGGGTATCCCCATACACGCGGAGGTTATATGCACTTGTTTTTCAACGTCACGAAATCGCGGACGTCTGAACGGACACGATGATTGTACCTGTCTGCGCTTGTTGCGCAAGAGTAGGCTAGGTCAAATGAGTGAAGAATGCGCCCCATTGCCGTGTTGTCACACTACGCACGTGCTTACTTGTGGTGATGGCATGCATCGCCAGCAGCCAACAGCTCCACCTCTGTGGAGGCACAATCTATCCTGGATAACCTACTAAATGGAGAGAGCCGGCGAAGGGATTCGAACCCATAACCTGCTGTTTACAAAACAGCTGCTCTGCCGTTGAGCTACGCCGGCATTGACCGCCTCGCAGTATATCATCGGGCTGCACTGGCTAGACGCTTGGGCCTGCCGGTTCAGCGCCGCCTCACGCCCCCGGAATGCTACCGTGTAAGGGCAGATCAGCAGCCTGCACAGCTTCGTTGAGAGCGTGGTCTTACGGAACGTGCATGACACTCATGAGCCGGAACTGCTGGAGACGAAGCTCTTCGCGCCCCGCGTCAGGCATGCCACCGTCCCCAGAGAGCAGCTGCTGAACCGCCTGGACGACGGCGTGCGCCGGACACTGACCGTTATCGCCGCGCCTGCGGGCTTCGGCAAGACAACACTGCTCGCCACATGGCTCCAGCGTACGTGCCGCAGCGTTGCCTGGGTCTCCCTCGACCGGGACGACAACGACGCGCGGCTCTTCTGGACCTACGTCATGACCGCGCTGCAACGCGTCGACTCTGAGCTTGGCGTTCGCGCACTGCCCGCGCTTGGGAATACCGGGGCGCCGCCTAGCCGGTCGGCCCTTACGAGACTCATCAATGACATTGCAGGCCGGCAGGTCGCATGCACCCTGGTGCTCGATGACTTCCATGTGATCGACGACCGTAACGTTCTGACCAGCGTCGAATACCTCCTCGAAAATGCGCCGCAGAATCTCCACATCATCCTGGCAAGCCGGGCTGATCCGCCGTTGCCGCTTGCGAGACTTCGGGGGCGTGGCGAACTGCTGGACCTGCGAGCCGCCGATCTCCGCTTTCGGAACGACGAGGTCGCTGCGTTCGTTCAGGCGCAGATTGGCGTCGAATTGTCCAACGATGACATCGCCGCGTTGGAGCAGCGCACTGAAGGCTGGATAGCCGGCTTGCAGCTCGCCGCGCTTAGTCTCCGCGACCGCGCCGAGCCGTCTGAGTTCATCGCCACTTTCGCCGGTGACGACCGCTACATCATCGACTATCTGGTAGAAGAAGTGCTCGAGCGGCAGCCGCCCGAGACGCGCGACTTTCTCCTCCGGACTGCGATCCTGGAACGGATGTGCGGCTCGCTCTGTGACGCTCTCGCCGGCGATGACCGCGACAACGGACAAGCCATGCTCGAAGCGCTCGAACGCGGCAATGTCTTCCTCACTGCCGTCGACGACGAGCGGCACTGGTACCGCTACCACCAGCTCTTCGCCGATGTCCTGCGGGCACACGCCGCCAGACACTATCCCGATCTGCTGCCGACCTGGCATCGGCGCGCCAGCGGCTGGCTCGCAGCCGAAGGGCTACGCGACGAAGCCATCCGTCACGCC
>JAUIIK010000173.1 GCA_030431755.1 Chloroflexia bacterium | reverse complement strand
TCCAGACGATGTACTCAGTCTCCGGGGCCAGCTCAGCGACCCACTTCATCGCGTCGCCAAGATCGCAGTACGACTGGTCGATCGCATCTGCCGGGCGGACACGGACCGAGCAACCCTGCTCTACTTCCCAGCGCCGCGCGGCATCCTCGGCTTCTGCGCGTGTCGCGTAGCCCAGCGCTTCCACGCCGTCGAACTCATGCGTCGTCTTGGTAGCGGTCATTTCCGTGCCTTTCATCTACGCGGACTCGAAGATCGACATCGGGTTGGACAGGAACGCGGCGACGGCGGCGGCATCGTCCGGCTCGCTCTGGGGAGCGTCGGCATAGCCGCCGATCAGCCGGGCCGTGGCCTGATGCCAGCACGGGAAGCCATGCTCGCCTGACTTGCAGGTGCAGGTCGTGACCGGGGTGGCGTCGACGACGTCGAGGCGGACCTCGTAAGCGCCGGCGTCGCGGGCGCTGACGATCAGGAAGCGGCCCTCGCCGAGATAGCGCGCTGCCTCTTCACCGTCGATCTCGACGGCGCGCTTGATCGCGTTCTGCCAGCGGGTTTCCATCGTCATCATCTGTGTCTCCTGTCGTGTCTCTCCGATGTATCTATATGGTAACATCGTACATGACATCTGTCAAGTTGTCAGATGATGAATCGTCATCTTCCGTTAGCTGCCGTAGTCCTTGGTATTGGCAGCGAGAAAGAGGTCGAGCTGGTCGGCCAACGCGCGGTCGACATCGGACGCGACCTCGGCATAGAGGTCCATGCTCATGCTGACGGACTCATGGCCCAGGCGTGCCTGGATCACCCGTGGATGCGCGTTGAGCGCCACGAGCCAGCTCGTTGCCGCGTGCCGTAGATCGTGCATCGAAACACGCGGGACGCCGGCGGCGTCACAGAGGTTGTGAAGCGCGGTCCGGAGCGAGCTCCGGGCGATCTGCCGGCCGTCGGGGTGGCAGAAGACGAGCTCATGCGGCCACCAGCCCGGCACGGCGAGACGCGCTTCCCATTGCCGGGTGCGGTGGGCACGGATGTCGCGGACCAGCGAACTGGGCAGTGCCAGTGTCCGGCCGGAGCGCGCGGTCTTGGGTGGCCCCACCGTCCACGCTCCGTCGCGGTTGAGGGTCTGGGTGCGCCGCACGGTGAGCGTGCCACGGCGTAGGTCAAGGTCCGGCCATTCGAGCGCGAGCAGCTCGCCGACGCGCAGGCCCGTCAAGAACGCCGCACGAAAGACGAGCCGCTCCGAACCATCTGCGGCGGCAAGAAAGCGCCGGATGTCGGCCTCCGACCAGACGGCCTCGCGCCGCTTGCGCGTCGCTTTCGGTGGCCAGCAGAGGTCGGCCGGGTTGTCGGCAATGGCCCGGCGACGGTGCGCGTGCCGCAGAATCTGAAACAGCAGGCCGTGACAGCGGTGGATGGTGCTGGCGCTGAGCTGGTGCTCTTCGGCGAGTTGCGCGTGCCATGCTTCGATCTGTGCTGCTTGCAGCCGGGTGATGAGGAGGTCTCCCAATAGCGGCAGGATGTAGTGGTCGAGTATGCGCCGGTAGTTGAAGGCGGTACTCTCGCGGACGCGTTGCGCGTGCCCCTGGTACCAGAGGTCGGCGTAGGCGGCGAGCGTCATATCGTCGACCGGGATGCCGCGCTGTTGATCGAGCCGCAGCCGTTCGCCGGCGTACCAGTTCTCGGCCTCTCGCTTGGTCCGGAACGGTTGCGGGTGGCGCTTCTGCCGACGCTTGCCGGTGACAGGATCCTTCGGGAGCCAGTAGCGCACGCGCCAGCGGCCGTCCTTGCCCTGGCTGTAACTTGCCATGTCGTGTCCTCTCTGTGGGAAAGCTAGCGCCGCCGGCGTTTGCGCTGTCGTAGCCACGAGCTGATGATCGGTCCCCAGCCGAACGGCAGGAGAACCCACCAACCTGGTCGATTCTGATAGGTCATTTCTGCTATGCTCCATTCGTCGGCTCATACAAGCCGCGCAACTGCGAGACACTTTTAAGCTCGATTGATGAGCGCTGGTCAAGACGGCCAGCGCTCATCTTGTGGTGTCAGGCGAGTTGGCGACGGAGATCGACGAGGCGGCGCGGTACTTCGCAGGCGCGCGCGATGGCGCCGGTCGTTTCCCAGTCATCGAGGGCGTAGGCCGGCACCAACAACAGCGCGGCGATCGCATCGGCAACGGCCTCATGCGGATCACGGTCCCGCCGCGTCAGGCATGAGCTGAGGGTCCAGGTGCCGCCAGTTCGCAGGTGGCCGGCAAGCTCATGGCCGATCTCGTGGCCCATGGCATAGCGCTGGTAGATCGTGCTGATACTGGCATTCACGCCCATCACAGGCTGCCCGCTCTCACGGGTAGCCCAGGCGAGCACCGGCGACATGCGCTCGCGAAACCGGACATCCCAGCCGGTGTCGCGAGCGAGCTGTCGAATGGGGACGGGGAGCGTGGCGTGAACGTCGTAGAGCGCAATCGTCTCGCGGACACGTTCACGCGTGGGCCTGGGAAGGAGTGGAGTCCGTTCCGGGGTCAACAGCGACCTCCTGTCGTTGCTATCGCGGCTCTGCATGTCGTGGGATGATGACATGCAGGCAAGCAGGCAACAATTACCCGCCGGTATCGGGCGAGCATGCACGGACGGCCTAGCGGTCAGGTACGAATTGTTATGTGCCTGTTGAGCGCCTGGCCATTTCCCGGACCATATTGCGTACGAGGTCTTTGTCAGGCGTGGTGAGGTCCTCGGCGTCCATGAGGGTCGTGATGACGTCGGCGCTGCTGGGCGCAGTGGCATTGACCTCGTCGAGGTAGCCGCAGATGCCGAGGATGGTGCGGGGTTTCCAGCCGAGAATCTGCTCGATGAGCAGAACATCTTCCGGCGGGATCATCGTCGACCGGCGTCCACGCTCAAGCCCGCCGACGTAGAAGATGTCGATCGACGTCTCCGGGTCGATCTCCACGGCTTTCTCTGCTATATCGAGCTGGCGCAAGCCGAGTTGTTCGCGGCGCTCGATTATGCGTTGACCGAGCTTGGCCATACGCTGTCGCATCGTCATTGCCAACGAGGGGATGTCCTCTCTTCGTGCGCGCGGCAACGCGCAGCTGTCAGGCCCTCCCAACCTGCCCGCATCATCCTACCCGCTGACACATGACAACGCAACAGGTTCCAGTCTGTCACATTGCACGCGTCAAAGTAGCAATTCGTCATCTGACAGTTGACAACCTGCCAGAGGCTAAGGTAGAGTGTGGTCATGTCGCGGATGACACGTTGTCAGGCGACAGGTAGAGAGGACACGCGATGGACCGACACGAACCGTTGCGCGACAGGAGTATCGGACTACGGAAGCTGGGCCGCGAGTCACACGACTCCCCAGAACCGACGGAGCCGTTCCTTGCCGGCGCGCTTGCATTCACCCGCGAGGTGAGCCGGATGATTACGGCAGCGGTTGCGGGTGTCGAGGAACGGTTGACGGCGTACGTCGACCGACGCCTCGATCATGTGCTCACGATCCGGCCGGCCGCTGAAGATCGGACCTGGCCGGAATGGATGCAGCCGGCGACGGCGTGCGAATACATCGACAGTATCCACAGCGAGACGCTGCGGCGCTGGGTGCGCGAGCATCAGGCGACGATCCGGCGCAAGCGTGGCTCTGCTGTCTGGTTTCGACGAGCGGATCTCGATGCCTTGATGGAGCAGCGTTTTCCGCTCGAATCTTCACCCCCCTAATTCATCTTCCATCCCCTCCCAATCCCCCGTCGGAGCCGCGGCGCGTTCCCCCAGTCCGCCGCGGCTCCAGGGGCGGGCTCTACTCCCCATGGAGCCCGCCACATCCCAGTCCAGGATCGCCCGGCGATAGTGGTTCCTCGCATGCGGCGATGCTGGGCTGGGATGTGGCGTTGAGAAGTGAACATCTGTCAGATGACATCTGACCAACTTTGATATGCTGAATGAGCGTGCGGCCTGCACGCCGGCGACGTGGGACGCCGTGATACGTCGGGGCCTCACCAGAGCCGTTTGCCGTTGGCGCTCCCGACGCGCCTTCCCGCGCGGCACGCGGCTCTGGTGAGGCGGATTGCAAAGGCCTGGGGATGGCTCACCGCCAAGAGGTCACACTACCTCCGCACAATAGCGACGCAGAACAGGCGGTCCTGGGCGCATGCCTCGCTGACCGCGACGTCATCCTCCAGCTCATCAACCTGCTCAAACCCGACCACTTCTTCCGCCGGCCGCATCGCCTGATCTACGGCGCGATCTGTGCGCTGTACGAGGCGCGCGTGCCGGCCGACCTGATTGCCGTCGTCGATTACCTCAGTCGTACCGGCGACATCGAGGATGCCGGGAGCGAGCCGTACATCGCCGAGCTGATTGCGGCAACACCGACGGCGGTTCACGCGCGCTACTACGCCGAGATCGTCGTCGGCTACGCGTTGCGCCGGCGTGCGATCTCCGCTGGGACGGAGATCGTCAAGCTCGGGTACGACACGACACTACCGCCGCTCGACCTGATGAGCCGGGTCGAAGAGGCCGTCCGCGACGCAGCGAGTGAATTCAGCCTTATGGGGGAGCAGGTGCTATCCATGACGACGATTGTCAACACCTACTGGGACGCGCTCGACGCCGACGTCGAGACCGATCCGCCGGTGCCCTGGGGCATCCCAGGGTTGGACCGGATCACCAGCGGCATGCGACCGAGCCAACTCATCATGATCGGCGCGCGGACGTCGGTTGGCAAGTCGGCGTTGGCGCTGACGGCCGCCTACAACGCGGCGCGCGAAGGATTCACCGTCGGGATTATCTCACTGGAGATGACCGAGCAGGAGATTCTGGAGCGCTGGGTCGCGATACGGACCGGGTTGTCCACGACCGATGTCCGCGGCTTCATGCGCCTCAGTCCGGCCGAGCAGACGCAAGTCTCGGAGGCGCTCGCATACCTCGCCGAGCTGCGGCTCTTCGTCTCGGCGGATCGGTCCGACTACTTCGAGGATGCCGTCACGATGGCCCGGTCGATGCACGAGCGCGAGCACATCGACCTGCTGGTGATCGACTACGCGCAGTTGCTGAAGATGCGGAAGCGGACGTCGAACCGGGTTGAAGAACTCGAGGAGATCACACGCGGGATGAAGCGGCTCGCGCGCGAACTCGACATTCCCGTGTTGACGATGGCCCAGTTGAACCGTGGCAGCGAAGACCGGCGCGCGCCGGTGCTGAGTGACTTTCGCGGTTCGGGGTCCTTCGAGCAGGATGCGAACGTCGCGATCCTGTTGCATGAGGTCGAGGACCGGGAGACCGAGCACAGTGCCAGTGTCATCGCCAACGTCGCCAAGAACCGCAACGGTCCGAACAGTCAGGTGCCATTGCGCCGGATCACGATCACGACGGAGATGGTCGAGGAGGCGTAGCGGTGACGTGGGTCAAGCTCGACGATCAGTTCTTCGCCAATCCGAAAGTGCTGGAGCTCTCGAAGGACGCGAAGTTGCTGTACCTGGCCGGCCTCACGCACTGCGCCGCCCAACTCACCGACGGGCATATCTCGCCCGGCGCAATCCGGCTCATCACGGCGCTGGTCGACGTGCCCAGAGATTGCGCTGCCGAATTGCTCGATGCCGGGTTGTGGCTCGCTGCCGACGACGGATACGAGATCAATGACTTTCTCGAATACAACATGTCCGCCACGCAGGTCAAAGCCAAGCGGAAGGCGAACGCAGAGCGACAAGCGCGTTACCGCGACCGTCAGTCGCAACGTGACGACGAAGACACTCACAGCGTGAGTAACGCCGTTACTAACGAACACGTCACACCGTCAGTAACAAACCCCCAGTCCCAGTCCCCATCCCATTCCCAGAAAGATCCCAAACCAAAGAACAAGAGTGCGCCGAAGCCGGCGCGCGCTCGCACTCGACCGCGACCCAGGAATCCGATCTGGGATGCGCTCGTCGAAGAGTGCGGCTCACCGACCAACCGCAGCGAAGAGTCGGACCTTGGCAAGACGGTCAAGGCGATGCGGGAGTCTGAGGCGACGCCGGAAGCGATCCACGCCTTCGCGCAGTGGTGGCTGGATGAGATGCCGGCCGGGACGATGCTGACCCATCGCTGCTACCGCGAGCATTGGGGCAAGTTCGTCCACGGTTTGCGCCGCGCGTCGGGTCAAGCAAGCACTTCAGGCCGGCCACTGTCCCGGCAAGAGCGCGAGATGCAGGCATTCGTTGATTCGCTGCCGCCGCCGGCCCCCGACACGTAACCACGTCGTGCATCTGCCTGTTCGTCAGTTGACAGATGAGCATATGACAGCTACGATCTGTCCACTTGTCAGTTTGAGGGAGGACACCCATGATCGCGAAGAGTGACAGCGGCACCCAGTTTTATCGTGCGCTCTACGATCTCCGGACCGCGCGCGCACTAACGCAGCAAGAGGTCGCCGACAAGATGTCGGCCGTCAGTGGGTTGAACTGGAACTCGTCATCACTGAGCCGGCTCGAAACTGGATCACGCGAACCGCACCCGGAGACAATTCTGACCCTCGCCGACGCCTTCGAGCTGGAAGGGCTTGAGCGCTTCCGGTTCTTCGCGGCCGCGCAGCGCTGGGAAGAGGTGCCGCCGTCGGAGGCCCTGGCGCGGATGTACGCAGTCATCGAAGACGAGACGGAGGACGCCGCATGAGCGACCACAAGCCCATGCACCGCAATGTTGCGCTGGCCGTGGCGTCCGAAGTGCTCTACCTCATCGGCGAACAGATCGAACGGTCCACGGTTGCCGGGAGCTTGCGTCGAGGGCTGGAGGCGGTTCACGACGTTGAGATCGTCTGCGTCGCGAAGAGTCACGATCTCCAACCGGGATTGTTCGGCGATGCCGGAGGCGCGCGCGTGAGCGAGCTCGACCAGCGCGTTGCCGAACTCATCGACAGCGGCATCTTCAAGCCACGGATCGCGAAGGATGGCAAGCAAGCGGTCGGGCCGCGCTACAAGCGGCTCTGGTATCAGCACTACCCGGTCGACATCTTCTCGCCGCTTGCCGAGTCGTTCGGCGCGCAACTGGCTATTCGGACGGGACCGCGTGAGTTCAGTCACCTGTGCGTTACCAAGCGAGCCGACGGCGGCGCGATGCCATTCGGGATGCGCCAGGAGAACGGCTCGCTCTGGCGCGGCACGCAGGTTATCCCAACGCCTGAAGAGTGGACGCCGCCGGACCATCCCGCAGACGCGCCGATCTGCTGGTTCAACCAGCTCGGGTTGCAGCGCTTCATCCCTCCGGAAGAGCGCTCGGCTGAGCGGCTCCGCAGCGAATTGCGGGGTCAGCAGTGACGGCGCTGCCCATCACCATCGACGGCGGGATTGCGACCGTCACCTTCGACCGCTTCGGGCTGGACAACTACGACTTATTTTTGCGGGCGAAGCAGTTGCCGGAGTCTCAAGTCGACTACGACTGGGAGTCGGACACCTACCAGCTCACGACGCCCGCGCGCTTTGCCGAACGGCTGGGCGCTGAAGCCGTCGCGTTGCAATACGACCGGCCGTCGACGGCGGCGCACCTCTTCGACTACCAGTCCTGGGCGCTGGATCTGGCGATCGAGGCGCAACGCTTTGCCGCGTGGTTGGACACCGGGTTAGGGAAAACCCATTTGTACCTCGAATGGGCGCGGCAGGTGCAGGCGCTCACCGGCGGGCGGGTGCTCATTCTCGCTCCGCCGCAGGTCATTCCCCAGGTCATTGAGATGGCCGCGGAATACTACGGCCACGGCCTGCCACTCATGCAGCTGCACTCCCGCGACGATCTCGACGCCTGGTGCCGTGGCGCGGGCACGGTCAACATCGCGTTGACGAACTACGAGAAGTTCATCCCCGGCACGTTGTCGCGCCTCCGCAATCTTGCCGGGCTGGTGGCGGACGAATCCGGCATCTTGAAGACCGGCGGCGGAAAGATCAAGTGGAACCTCATCAAGTCGGCGCGGGGCATCCAATACAAGCTCAGCTGCACGGCAACGCCGGCGCCGAATGAGGCGATGGAGTACGCGTCGCAGGCGGCATTTCTTGAGAAATTGCGCTCGGAAGGCGACATCCTCTGGACCTACTTCGTGCGTGACCGGCACGGGACGTGGTCGGTGAAGCCGCATGCGCGCGAGGCGTTCTACGCATTCATGGCGAGCTGGTCGCTCTACATGCGCGATCCGGCTCGCTTCGGTTTCGCTGACATCCTGAAAGACCTGCCGGAGCCGGAGACCATCGAGGAGCGTATCCCGCTGACCGATCACCAGCGCCGGCTGCTTGACGAGCTGCTGACCAAGAACAACCTGGGGCTCTGGGCAGATGACCGGGTCGGAATCACCGTCCGTCAGAAGCTGCTTCAGATCGCGCGGGGCTTTCGCTACGTCGGCACGGGCAAGGACCGGACGGTCGAACGGGTCGCGAGCGAGAAGCCCGACTACGTCGCGTCGACGGCGCTCGCCGAAGTCGCGGCCGGTCATCGGGTGCTGGTTTGGGCGACCTTTGACGAAGAGGGCGAGATCGTCGCCGAGCGCTTGGCCGGCAAGGTCGAGGCGGCGGTGCTGCATGGCCGGCTGAAGATGGACGAACGCTTGCGGATCCTTAAGGCCTTCCGCGCCGGCGAGATCGAGGTCTTGATCTCGAAGCCGCAATTGATCGGCTACGGCCTTAACCTGCAGTTCGTCACGTCCATGATCTTTTCCGGCTTTGACGACTCATTCGAGCGCATGTACCAGGCGGTGCGGCGGGCCGTGCGCTATGGCCAGACGCGCCGGGTGCGGGTGTTCGTGCCCTATGTGCCGGAGCTTGAAGGGCTTGTGTTTGAGAACGTCCGCGAGAAGGAACAGCGGTTCTTGACAGACGTCGCGGCGCAGGAGACGGCGTATCGCCGGGCGTTGGGACTGGGGGCGTGAGTGAGGTGACTGAGACACCAGCGACGCAGCCGCGATTACTGACG
>JAUIIK010000269.1 GCA_030431755.1 Chloroflexia bacterium | reverse complement strand
GAGCTATTGGTGATTGCTCCGCCGCTGGCGCTGGAGTTACGGCTGAAAACAACGAATCCCGTCGCCTGTACGGTTCCTCCGTCGTTGAAGATCGCTCCACCCCGCCCGGCGATGTCGGCAGTATTGGCAAGGAAGAAGGCGCTACTGCGACTCTCGGTACTTTCGCCAAGCGTCGTCGTGCTGCCGTTGCTGTTGTAGATCGCGCCGCCGTCACCGTCGGAGAGGTTCGTGCGTAGCGATCCTCCGAAGATGGTGACTGAGCCGTCGTTGTGGATCGCCCCGCCGGTGCCGGTAGCCACATTACTCTCAAGCCTCACGTCGGTAGCGACGACCGTGCCGAGATTCAGGATCGATCCCCCGTTGCCATTCACATTGCCATTGTCCAAACGGATGCTGTCGAGCCGAAGCGTCGCCCCACCATTGACGACAAAGTGCCGGTCATTGTCTCCCATGTCGAGCGTGATTACACCCCCGCCGTCGATCTCGGTGCTTGTTGCGATCGTCTTGGCGGTCGTCAGCGCGATCGTGACCGCGCCACCGCCACAATCAAAGGTCACCAACCCGCCACCTGCCAGCGCCGTGTCGAGTGCGGTTTCGGTACAGCTGGCCGCGCTCCCAGTGCCGACGACCCCGGCAGCGGACGCTTGCCGGACCCCAACCACCGGCATAATGGCAGCCAACAACCCGATTACGGCCATCAGCCGCAGACTTCGATACTGCACGATTTCCCCTCTCGCCCCCCGACTGTGGATGGCATCACCGCTTCGCGTTTTGCGCCCAGTTCGCCAAGTCTAGGCTAGTGGCTCCCGCATGCTTTCCGCGTCAGCTGTCAACACCTTTGCGCTCATCGTACCCCAGGCATCGTTGAGTGTGGGGAAGCTCGGGGCACGCTTGTTCACGACAGACCGCGCCGGCGGGGCGTTGCGATATTGCCGGTCATTGTCGCGAGCGCTGCGATGCCGAGACGAGTAGCAGCGAGCCTCTCAACCGGTAAGTTGAGAGGCTCGCTTCCTGTTCGAAATCTTGCGTCGACTGGAGGATCGACGTGTCTACTGCAAGACCGTTGCGACTTCACCGGCCGAGCAGGCTTGAGCGCCCTGCTTGAGCCGGTAGGCGCCGGTGTAGAAGTTCAGGCAGACATCCAGCGGCGCGGCGTCCGGCATCACGATCGGGATGTGGTACGACGGGCAGGTCGGCGTGCGGCTATACGACAGGCCGCCGGTGTAGAGATTCGCGCAGAGGTAGTGCGGCCCTTCCTCGAAGATGACCGGCACGAGGTACGGCGGCTGGCAGGAGCCACCGGTGACGCGCCGCAGCTGGCCGGTATAGAGGTTGTAGCAGACATCCGGAGGCGGGACGATCTCGACGGCGCCGATGTCGCAGGTGCCATTGCGCGGACGCATCTCGCCACGCTGATCCGGGGATGTGCAGGTCAGCGGACCAGCGTCGATGGCGTCGCTGCCGGGACCGGGAATATGTATCGGGGTTTGTCCAACATTGAAAGTTAGCGGATCGAGATTGGCGTTGCCGCCGCTGATGTCGTTGGCCATGCCGAAGGGGCAGGTGCCGTCGGAGTCGAGGTTGTAGTCACCAGAGATGAAGGTTGCGGTGTTGGTGCAGTCGTCGCCGGCGTTGTTCGAGATGATCGTGTTCGTTACCGTCAGATTGCCGGTATTGGAG
>JAUIIK010000268.1 GCA_030431755.1 Chloroflexia bacterium | reverse complement strand
CTTCGATCGCCGCGCGCATATCGTTTTCGTTATCGATGCCGACGCTGACACCATTGCCCTGCTCGCCGCGCACGGGCTTGACGACGATCGGCGCATGTTCGCGCAGGAAAGCGAGGTTGTCCTCGTCAGATCCGGCCAACTGACTGGCGGGAGCCTGCAACCCGGCGCCACGCAGCAGGCCAATCGAGACTTTCTTGTCGTCACACCGGCTCATGGCAACCGCCGACGTCAGTTCTGATAGCGACTCCCGACAAACAACGCTCTTGGCGCCGACGCGGAGTGAGAAGTAACCGTTCTCGGGGTCGATCAGGTTGACGGCGATGCCGCGGCGGCGTGCTTCGTCAACGATGATCTTCGCATAGGGATTGAGTTTCGACTCGCCGCTGTCGCCGCCGACATACAACGGCTCGTTGATCGCGTTCTTGCGCTTGATGCAAAACACCGGGATGCGCTGGAATCCCATTTTTTCGTACAGGCGAATGACGGCTTTGTTGTCGTACATCACGGAGAGATCCATGAAGTCTCGGCCTCGTGCAGCAAAATGGTCCGCCAGGAAGCCGACCAGCGCGCGTCCAACGCCGGGCTGCATAGCCTGCGCGTCGACGGCGAGGGCCCACAGGCTGGAGCCGTTCTCGGGATCGTCGAAGGCCCGCTTGTGGTCCACACCCATGACGGTGCCGATGATCCGGTTGTCGTTTGTGTCTTCCGCGACGAAATGAGTAAGCACGCGCGACGGAATCTGCTTGACCAGGAAACCCGGCTCTACAGGTACCATATTGCGGCTGGACAGCAGGCGGCTGACTGCGGCGGCATCGTTCTCGTCCTGCATGCGGCGGATACGGAATCCGCGTGGCAGCACGCGTGAAGACCGGTAATTGTACAACCACAGCCGGTAGGTATGTGACGGATCGAGAAACAGTTCCTGCGGGCGCAGCGACAGGACGACGTGCGGGTCCTTGATATACAGCGCGATATTGCGTTGCTTGGGCGATTCCTTGCTGATGGCGTCCGCGAGGCGCTCGTTGTCGACGAACGTGTGCGCGAAGATCAGCCGGCCCCAGCCGCAGTCGACGATGGCTTCGCTCGTCGCCCGCTCTCCGCGCAGGCCCCGGCGATCGTCCCAGTTTCTGAGTGTCGGCGCGCTCTGCCGGTCGATCCTGTGCTGGCTGCGGTCAGCCATGTGTCGTCACCTGTCCACGTGTCGTTGGAGCCAGGCTTCCAGCAATGCCACTTGCCAGAGCTTGGAGCCGCGTAGCGGCGTGAGATGCTCGTGGGGTTCGTCGAGCAGCTGGTCGATGTAGGCACGGTTGAAGATACCACGGTCGGTGGCCGCCTGACTGTTAAGAGTATCTTTCACGAACTCGAGGCTGCTGCCGCTCAGGTACTTGAGCTCCGGCACCGGGAAGTAGCCTTTTGGCCGGTCAATGACTTCGGCGGGGATCACCGCGCGAGCCAGCTCCTTCAGGATGTACTTGCCGCCACCATCGACTTTATGTCCCGGCGGAATCCGGGCGGCGAGTTCCACGAGCTCATGATCGAGAAACGGCACGCGGGCCTCGAGCCCCCACGCCATGGTCATGTTATCCACCCGCTTGACCGGGTCTTCGACCAGCATCACGGTCGTATCGAGATGCATCGCCATGTCGATCGGCATCTCTGCATCGGCCAGCGCGAAATGCTGC
>JAUIIK010000172.1 GCA_030431755.1 Chloroflexia bacterium | reverse complement strand
GACGAAGGTCATGAGCATGAAGATGGCGCTCAAGCCGAGCATGTAGAGCGACGCATTTGACTGGTTAGCGTCCACAAACTGCGGCAGGAAGGCCAGGAAGAAGATCGACAGCTTCGGGTTGAGGATGTTGATCAGGATCGCCGTCCGGATGACCGCCAGATTCGAACGCTCCGCAACGTCATCGTCGGCCACAAGCGTGCTGCCGCTCCTCAGCGCGCCCCAGGCGAGATAGAGCAGATAGGCGACGCCCAGGAACTTGAGCATCTGGAAGGCTAGCGCGCTGGTATGCAACACCGCCGCCAGCCCCAGGATGGCCGCCGCGATGTGCGGGACGATGCCGAGCGTGCAGCCGAACGCCGCGACGACGCTCGCCCGCGTCCCACGCGACAGCCCGGCCGCCAGCGTGTAGAGCACCCCGGTTCCGGGTGTGGCGACGACGATAAGCGATGTGATGAAGAATTCGATGGTCATCGGGATTTCCCTCACCCCCGGCCCGCGACCCGCTACGCTCGGGGTGTCATGAGTGGAGTTCGCCTACTTCTTTTGCAACGTGTCGTGTGCTGGAGGCTCAGTCGGTCGCCCGTTTACGGTCGCCAAGTGAACGCCGCCTCTAGCTCGGGCCAGAAGCGTTCGCGTTCCTCGCGGTCCTGGTCGTCGAAGGGCTTGAAAGTCTCCACGGCCCTGATCTTGCCGCAGCGGATGATGCCGCGCTTCTCCAGCACTTCATTCCAGGGCCCGGACTTCAGAATGAGCGGCATCACGCGGCGGTGCAGGGCCTCGGCCTCTTCAACCTGCCCGGACTCCCAAAGGTTGTATAGCTCAACACAGATGTCGGCGAAGTCGGCGGCCGGCATGTTGCCGACCGCGCCGCGCCGCAGTTCGCCGAAGAGGTTGGCGCAGCCGTCGCCGCCGAAGACGCCCCAGATCTCCGGCTCATCCGCCTCGGTAATCGTTCCGATACTGTGATGGGCCGGGGCAACTTCCTCTTTAACGTAGTGGACGTGCTCGACCTCGCGGGCCAGCCGCAGCAGCAGATCAAGCTCGACCGGGTGCCAGCCGTCCGCGTTCTGGACGAAGACCGGCAGGCCGGCAGTGTTGCTGATCGCCTCGAAATGGCGCAGGATGTCGTCGTCGCTGTAGCGCTGGACGTAGGGCGGCATCGCGATCACGGCGTCGGCCCCGGCTTCCTTCGCCGCCCGAGCGAAGGCGATTGACGACTGGGTACAGACGCCCGAGACGCCGATCACGACGGGTATGCGACCATCAACCTGCCGGACGACGACAGGGATCATATCCAGCCGCTCGGCGTCGGAGAGCGTGAAGAAGGCCGACGCCATGACTGGATGGACGATCCCGTGCGAGCCTACCTCGACCGAGAACTCGACGGCACTCTTGAGACTGTCGAAGTCGATCTCCCCCCGCTCATCGAACGGCGTCGGCGGGATCGTGAAGATACCCCGCCATTTGTCCATAGTTGTTGCGTGTTGCGCTGCCATGATGGGATCTCCTTCGCTGCTCACTTGCTGCACCAACCCTTCGTAGCGAATTTCCTCGGCGGTGTCCAGGCGCTGCATCCGCGCCATACGCGAGCAGCAATAATCGTGTCGGAGTAAGAAACACCGCCCCCGGCCGGATCAGCCAGGGGCGGCGGGACATGGAAGGGAGAGACAGGCGGTGGTTATCTGTGGGGCATCATTCCGGCCAGCCTGCGCCGCAGCCGGGCCGCGTAGTCGCCGGGGCCGGCGCCGTCGTCGAAGCGCGCGCTGCCAGTCACCCGCGCTGCTAATTCACGGATGTCGATCTCTCCCGGTTGGTCGGAGCGGCGTGCTGGTGGTGATGCACTCCTTGTGGTCTCACGGCCATCTCCGCCGTGCTCGTCGACGGTCGTTGCCAGTGTGGCGCAGCCGACAATTGGGTGGACGGCGGTGGCATGGTGTGTCTGTTGCATGGCGGTGCGTTCCTTCGATTGATGTTTACGAGTAGGCCGACACATGAAGCTTCGGCCTACTGCGTAACAGGCTCGTGACTGCGCCTGTCAACTGCGTTACAACCGGCTACGGCCCGTATACTCAGGATTGGAACGCGATCACACTTTCTATCCGAGCGGAGAGTCCGCATGGCGGACCAACATCCGATGATCACCTGCACCCCCGGCGTCCAGGGCGGCTATCCATGTATTAAGGGAACCCGGACGCCGGTGCGAGCAATTGTGGAGTACGACAGAATCTACGACGGCGATACGGACGAAATACTCGCTGCCCTGCCGTATCTGATCCATATGCAGATCGAGGCGGCGCGTTCTTACTATCGAGAGTGTCCGGAGCTTGTAGACGAAGACATCGCCAGGCAGGAAGAAGCGATCGCAAAGATCCTCTCAGGCGAGTGGGACCATGTGATCGTTGGACATGCAGATCGCGAATAGCGACCCGATCAACTTCGACGGTGTTCCTCAACTACGAAGTATCAGATGCTTGACACCCCGCCGTTTCCGGGGTAGTTTCGCTGCACGTCGGATGATGAAGAATGGCTCTCTGGGAACGTGGAATCCGGAGACGCGCACCCGGACTCAGCTACCTACGATCCAACCGGTTTTCGGCGGTATGAAAGGCAGTTAGCAGCATGGATCTACGCTATAGCCAGGAGGATATCGAGTTCAGGCAGAAGGTCCGCGCCTGGTTCGAAGAGAACCTCCCGAAGAAGAAGATCGAATCGTTCGAGGAACGCCGCGAATGGCACCGCAAGCTCTATGACGCCGGCTTCATCGGCATGGGCTGGCCCAAGGAATACGGCGGCCAGGAAGCGCGTCCCATGGAGCAGGCCATCGTCGGCGAGGAGATGGCGCGGGTCAACGCCCCGGCCGGGGTAAATGGCCTCGGCATCTCGATTGTCGGCCCGACGCTGATTCACCACGGCACCGACGCTCAAAAAGACGAGCACCTCAAGAAGCTGCTCACTGGCGAGGAGATCTGGTGCCAGCTCTATTCCGAGCCCAACTCCGGCTCCGACCTCGCCAGCCTCCAATGCCGGGCCGACATCGACGGCGACAACTTCATTATTAACGGTCAGAAGATCTGGACCTCCGGCGCGCACAACTCCGAATGGGGCCTGATGCTGGCGCGCACCGACCGCCGCGCATCCAAGCACAATGGCATCTCCTGCATCATGGTCAAGATGGACGATCCCGGCGTCGAAGTGCGGCCACTCAAGCAGATTAGCGGCTCCAGCGAGTTCTCGGAGGTCTTCTTCTCCGACGTCGCTGTTCCCGCCGACAACCTGATCGGCGAGCTCAACACCGGCTGGCGCATCGCCCAGACGACGCTCTCCTACGAGCGTGGCGGTAACACCCTCAGCCGCGTCAGCCGCCTCCAGACGACGCTCGACCGCCTGCTGGAAGTCGCCGGCGAGCTGCGGGTCGATGGCACCCGCGCGATTGACGACCCGCGTATCCGCCAGAAGATCGGCCAAATCTACTCCGAGGTCGAGGTCCTGCGCTACGCCTCGCTGCGCCTGCTATCGAAGCTAGAGAAAGGCGAGCGGCCCGGTCCGGAAGCCTCGGTCTCGAAGCTGCACTACTCCGAGCTCGACAAACGCGCTCAGGAGATCATCCAGGAGATCCTCGGCCCCTATGGCCAGCAGATCAGCGGCGCTGGCGAGTACGCCTTTGACGAATCCGACGTGCCATACGGCGAGGCCGACACCTGGGCCTACCAGTTCGTCTGGTCCCGCGCCGGCACGATCTACGCCGGTTCGTCGCAGATCCAGAAGAACATCATCGGCGAGCGCGTCCTAGGCCTCCCGAAGGAGATCCGGGCCGACCGCATCGAGCTCGAAGAACGCCGCAAGGAAGAAGCCGCAGCAGACGACTAGTGGGAGAAGGGCATAGGTGACAGGTTACAGGGTATAGCAGACGGTCGACGGATCTGAGTCTGCTATCACCTATAACCTAAACCCTATCCCCTACAAAGAAAGAGGGGGAGATGGATTTCGATTTCACTGAAGATCAGAATATGTTGCGCGATCTCGCGCGCGAGTTCCTCACTGAGCAGGTCTCGGTTGCCCATATCCGCGAGATGATGGAGGATGAAACCGGCTACGACAAAGACCTCTACCGCCGCTTCCTCGGGCTGGGTCTGATCCCCTTCCCGGAGGAGTACGGCGGCGCGGGCTTCGGCATGGTCGAGAGCTGCATCATCATGGAGGAGATGGGCCGCATCCCCTATCCCGGTCCCTTCTTCGGCACCGTCATCCTGGCCGGGCAGGCAATTATCCAGTCCGGCGATGAGAACGCGATGTCACGCTATCTGCCCGATATGGCTAATGGCGACCTCGTCGTCAGCCTCGCCTTCCTGGAAGATTCGGCCAGCTGGACGCCGGCGACAATCACCGCCACAGCGACGAAAGACGGCAACGGTTACAAGCTCAATGGCACGAAGCGCTTCGTGCCCTGGGGCGCTCAGGCCGATGTCCTGCTCGTGGCAGCACGCACCGGTGAAGCCAGCGGGCCAGACGGGATCTCGCTCTTTGCGGTCCAGGCCAACAGCGACGGCGTCGAGGCGACGCCTGAGACGATGCTCGACCTCAACTCCCGCACGGCGACCGTGAAATTCAGCGACGCCTCGGCCGAACTGATCGGCGAGGAGGGCAACGCCTGGGCCGGGCTCGACCGTGCCATTCAGCGCGCGGCCGTCGCCGCCAGCGCCGAGATGCTTGGCGCAGCCCGACGCGCCCACGAGATGTCGGTCGACTACGCCAAAGTGCGTCGCCAGTTCGGCCAGGTCATCGGCCAGTTCCAGGCCATCAAGCACAAGCTGGCCGAGATGCTCGAGCAGGTCGAGAACGCCCACTCCGCCGCCTACTACGCCGCCTGGGCCCTCGACGCCGACGCGCCCGACGCCACCCTGGCCGCCTCGGTCGCCAAATCGACCGCCAACGAAGCCTCCCGCCACGTCTGCGGCGAAGCCATCCAGGTCCACGGCGGCATCGGCTTCACCTGGGAATACGACCTCCACTTCTACTGGAAGCGCGCCAAGCACCAGGAAGTCTTCTACGGCGACAGCGACTACCACCGCGAGCGCGTCCTGCAGGAGGTGTTGGCGGGGAACGTTGCGAGGTAGGGACTAGGAAAGAGGGATTGGGGATTAGTGGGAACAGCCAGTACGTAGGTTGTAGGAAAGCCTAGAGCCCTCACCCCCTAACCCCCTCTCCCAATCTTGGGAGAGGGGGACCGACCCGGGTTCTGAGGGTGCTGGCCCTTGGATTTCCTCCCCTCTCTCAGCATTGGGAGAGGGGCCGGGGGTGAGGGCTCTTGGCTGTTCACTACTCACACAAACTACGTACTACAAACTCTCTCCAATCCCTCGACACGAAAGGATGACCAACTATGTCAACCGAAACAGCGCCCGAGGAACGCACGATCACGACCGTCGAGGAGCTCCAGGAGATGGTCGGGGAGACGATGCGAGTGGGGAAATGGTTCGAGATCACCCAGGAGCACGTCGACAAGTTCGCCGAGGTCTCCGGTGACTACCAGTACATCCACGTCGACCCCGAACGCGCCAAAGAGACCTTCTTCGGCGGCACCATCGCCCACGGCAACATGACGATCGCGATCACCTCGATCCTGGGCAAGGACGCCGACGGCGTGAAAGTCGATCTCGGCGGCAAGCTGGCGGTCAACTACGGCTTCGACAAGATCCGCTTCCCGGCCCCGGTACCGGTCGGCAAGCGCGTGCAGATGCGCACCAAGCTGCTTGAAGTCGACGACCACCGCAACACCGAGAACGGCGGCTACATCCAGACCAAGAATGAGATCACCGTCTGGGTCGAGGGCAACGACCGCCCCTCGATGGTCGCCGAATCGCTTGGCAGAACGTACTTCTAGGGTACAGGGGATAGGTTACAGGTGATAGCAGAGTTTAATACCTCGATCTTCTGCTATACCCTATAACCTGTCCCCTATTCCCTATACTGGGGTGAGGGCCGATTCTTGACAACAACCACCAGACCAGTCGCTCGCGATCAGGCCAGCGTCGATCGGGCAATGGAGGCGCTATTTCATCCGAAGCGGATTGCGATCATCGGCGCGTCGCCGAATCCGGGCTTCGCTAGCCGCATTCACCAGAACACGATCGACGGCGGCTACGAGGGCGAGATCATCCCGATCAACCCGCGCTATGACGAGGTCTTCGGGCAGAAGTGCTATCCGACTGTCGATGCGGTTCCGGGTGGCGTCGAGCACGCCATCGTCGTCGTCCCGAGCCGCTATGTGCTCCCGGTGCTGGAGAACTGCGCTAA
Source organism: Chloroflexia bacterium (assembly GCA_030431755.1). Classification (GTDB taxonomy): domain Bacteria; phylum Chloroflexota; class Chloroflexia; order Thermomicrobiales; family CFX8; genus JAUIIK01. The sequence goes on along the minus strand of JAUIIK010000172.1, from coordinate 2,744 downwards.
CGGCGGTGTTGTGGCGGCCAACATCATTTCCAGCGGTTTCGGCGAGCAGAGCGACGACGAGGCCCACGAGCGCCAGGACGAGCTACAGGAGTTCGTCGAGCGCACCGGCGTCCGGCTGGTCGGCCCGAACTGTCTCGGCATCATTTCGATGCCGAACAAGCAGATCACCAAGTCCGGCCAGTACGACACCATCGTCGACGGACCGGTCGGCATCGTCTTCCAGAGCGGCCTGCTGGCTTTCAGCATGTGCATTCCGACCGGTGTCCGTGAGATCGGCTTTAGCTACATCGTCACCACCGGCAACGAGGCCGACCTCGAGGCTGCCGACTACATCCGCTACATGGTTCAGGATGAGCAGACGCGCGTCGTCGGTTGCTTCATCGAGCAGTTCCGCGATCCGGCGAAGCTGGTCGAGGTCGCTGAGCTTGCCGCTGACCTCAAGAAGCCGATCGTCGTCCTCAAGGTCGGTCGCTCGGCCAAGGCCCGCAAGGCGGCCCAGGCCCACACCGGCTCGCTGGTTGGCTCCGACGCCGTCGCCGACGCGATCATGCGACAGTACGGCGTCATCCGCGTCCAGAGCCTTGAGGAGATGACCGAGACACTGGCGATGTTTCACTCCGACCGGCTACCGCAAGGCACCGGGGTTGGCACGATCTTCCTCTCGGGTGGCGCTGGCGGCCAGGTCTCGGATCTGGCCGAGGACATCGGCGTCGACCTGCCGAACCTCGCGCCGGAGACGGTCGAGCGGCTTGAAGGGCTGATCCCCGAGTTCGGCACTGTCGGTAACCCGCTCGATGTCACCGGCCAGGCATTTCTGATCCCCGGCTGCATCCAGGGATCGCTGGAAGCGATGGCCGAAGACCCCAACATCCACACCCTGATCTATGGCCAGGCATACCCGACCGTCATGGATCTGGCGACTGAGGTCGGCACGGCCTTCGCGAGCATGTACGACAAGTACCCGGACAAGAACTTCTTCATCTCGTCGCTGGTGACCGGCAAAGTCCAGGGGGGAGCGCGTTTCGGCGTCCCGCCCGAGCAACCGGTCAGAGCGCTCAACGGTGTGCCCTTCCTGCAGGGCACCGAGAACACGCTGCGGGCCGTCAAGTCGCTCAACGACTACGCCGCCTTTCTGCGCCGCCGCGAGGCCGCCGGCGAGCTTGCCCGTGACGAGAGCGCCGTCGCGAACCAGGCCCGCGAGATCGTCAAGGCGTCAGGGGGCAAGCCGCTCGTCGAACGCACCGCCAAGCAACTGCTCAACCTCTACGACATCCCAACGACGCCTGAACAGCTAGCAACGACCGCCGACGAAGCGGTGGCAGCCGCCAACGAGATCGGCTACCCCGTCGTCCTCAAGATCGAGTCGCCAGACATTACCCACAAGACCGACGCCAGCGGTGTCCTGCTCAACATCGCCGATGATGACGCGGTTCGCTCGGGCTTCGATCAGATTATGTCCAGCGCCCGCGCCTATGACCCCGACGCCGAGCTCTCCGGCGTCCTCGTCCAGCAGATGGCCCCGCGTGGCCGCGAGATGATCGTCGGTATGACCCGCGACTCCGACTTCGGCCCCGCCGTCGCCGTCGGTCTCGGCGGCATCTTCGTCGAGGTTCTGAAGGACGTCGCCCTCGGCGTGCCGCCGCTCAGCGAGATGGCAGCCCGCGATATGCTCGACCGGCTGCGTGGCAAGGCCATCCTCGATGGCGCCCGCGGCCAGGGTCCGGCCGATGTCGATGCGGTCGTCGACATCCTGCTCAAGTTCTCACAGCTCTGCGTCGATCTGCGGCACGAGGTCGAAGAGATCGACATCAACCCGCTACTAGTCTATGAGGACGGGGCGCTGGTTGTGGATTGTCTGGTGGTGCCGGGGTAGAAGACAGGGAATAGGTAAGAGGGATTAGGGAACAGTGAGTTCGTAGGTTATAGTGAGTAGGTTGTAGGCAAACCGGGGACCTGCAATTTCATCGCATCCAACTCTGCTGTTCCCTGTTACCTATTCCCTACCCTACACAGGGGGTGAGGGCCGATTATGATCACATTCACCGAATCAATGCGCGCGCTGCTGCATCCCAGGAGCATCGCCATCATCGGGGATTCGCCGAATCCGGGGTTTGCGCCGATCATCCGGCGGAACATCGTCACCTGTGGCTATGAGGGCGATGTCTACCCGATCAACCCGCGCTATGAGGAGATCGCCGGGCTGAAGGCGTATCCGAGCGTCGATGCCGTGCCGGGAGGAGTCGATCTGGCAGTGATCGGTGTGCCGGTGCGGGTTGTCGATAGCGTGCTGGAGAACTGCGAGCGGGCCGGAGTCAAGGCGATCAACATCATCACCAGCGGCTACGGCGAGCAGGATGATGAGCTGGCCCACGAACGCCAGAACCACCTGAGCGCGTTCGCCGAACGGACCGGCATCCGCATCGTCGGGCCCAACTGCCTCGGAAACATCAGCGTGCCGGGGAAGATGTGCGCGATGAGCGGGGCCTTCGAGTTCCTGAAACCCGGTCCGGTCGGGCTGGTGCTGCAGTCGGGCCTGCTGGCCTATAGCCTGGTGACGCCGCCGATGGACCGCGACATGGGCTTCAGCTACGTCGTCACAACCGGCAACGAGGCGGACCTCGAAGCGGCCGACCTGATGCGCTACTACGTCGAGGACGATGAGACGCGCGTGATTGGCGCGTTCATCGAGCAGTTCCGCGACCCGGCCAAGCTGATCGAGGTCGCCGAGATGGCGGCCGAACGCG
>JAUIIK010000171.1 GCA_030431755.1 Chloroflexia bacterium | reverse complement strand
ATGTGCTACCCGGCGATGTGGCTGCCACTCAGGCGCTCCAGCGCATCGAGTTTTCCGGTATTGACCGACTGGAGCGAGCCGGATACGCGCTTGGCAGCCAGACCGGGATCTACGCTGTCGCTACCGCCGCCATCATCGCGCTCGCCCTGGCGCGGAAGATCACCGACATCGCGCTCATCATGGCAGCCCTGGCGCTCCGCAGCACGAACCCATGGATCAAGGAGCTGATCGCCAGCCCACGCCCACCGCCCGATCTGGTCCACGTCGCCGCCAACGCCACCGGCGATCCCGGCTCCTACGGTTTCCCGAGCGGCCATGTCATGGGCGCGGCGCTCATCTACGGCACGCTCATCTATCTGGCTCGCGCACACATCCGCCGGCCCCACCTCTACCACGCCATCTACGCGCTCGCGCCGACAGCCATCGCCGTCACCGCGCTCTCCCGGATCTACTCTGGCGCACACTGGCCGAGCGATGCGGTTGGCGGGCTGCTCTGGGGTTGTGCATTGCTCTTCGCGGTGATTGTGGCGCTGCGGAGCGTCGAACGCCGGATGCGACAGCGTCCCGGTAGCGGTGGCGAGGCATGAACTGGCCGGCAACCAGGCAGCGCTACAGCTCGCCGAGGAATGCGACTGTGCGTTCGAACGCACGGTCGGCGGCCGAGTCGTCGTATGCCGCCTGGTCCGTCTCGGCAAACCAGTGTCCGGTACCGGGGTAGTCGTGCCCGGCATAAGCCAGCCCGGCTCTGGAGACCGCTCGTTCCATGTTCCGGCGTGCCGTCGTCGAGACGAACTCATCATGCTCGGCGAAGTGCGCTAGGTAAGGTGACGCCGCCCGGCTGAAATCACCGCCGCGCGCCGCGTAGTAGGTCACCGTCCCGCAAATTGCCGGTGGCGGATGCTGCGAGAGCCAGACAGCCCAGTGCCCACCCATTGAGAAGCCGACCAGCGCAACCTCGGGGCGCGTCACACCAGCGACGCTGGTCAGGTTCCGAAGGTCTCGTTGGAGCGTCTTGTACATCGGTTCCCGTCGCCGGGCCGCGCGTAACTTCCGCGCTTCATCCTCGGTCGTCGCAGTCCTGCCATCGAAGAGATCGGCGCAGGCAACGACGAAGCCATGCGCCGCCAGCCGGTCGGCATACGCGGTGAACGCCGTCGTCAGCCCCCACCAGGAATGAATGACCAGCACCGGCGGCCCGGAGCAGCCCGGAGGCATCGCGACATATGGCAATCCGTCGCTCATACTGGCCGCTCAGCCAGCACTAGCATCACGCACCCCTTATCGGGCGACCAGTCGAGATCGAGAATTGACACCACACAGAACCTCCGTCATGATGCCCCGGATAAACGTGCATCAGCTAAGCCTATGGGAGCATAAACGGTGGCATTTGACGACCTGAAACAACGCGTCCTCGAAGAGATCGACCGCAACGCCGATCACCTGATCGAGAATGTCGGAGACCCGATCTACCGCGATCCGGAGCTGGGCTTCAAGGAGTTCCGGACTGCCAAGATCGTCGGTCGGGAGTTCAGCCGCCTCGGCCTGGCCTACGACGAAGCGATCGCGATCACCGGCCTGAAGACGACCGTCTCGGCCGGCGGTGGCTCCGGGCCGAACATCGCCGTCATCGGCGAGCTGGACTCGGTGCTGGTCGCCGACCACGAGTTCGCCAACCCCGAGACTGGCGCGGCCCATTGCTGCGGCCACAACGCCCAGCTCACGACGATGCTCGGCGTCGCCAACGGGCTGCTCAAATCCGGCGTCCTCGACGAGCTGGCCGGGCGCGTGACGTTCATCGCCGTCCCGGCCGAGGAGTTCGTCGAGATCTCCTACCGCGACGGGCTGCGCCGCGAGGGCAAGCTGGAGTTCCTGGGCGGCAAGGCCGAGTTCATCAAGCTCGGGGCCTTCGACGACGTCGACATGGCGATGATGGTCCACGGCGCGAGCATCGACCGGATGGACGCCGTCGCCGGGATGAGCGCCTCGAACAACGGCTTCGTCGGCAAGCAGGCGCGCTTCGTCGGCAAGGCTGCCCACGCCGGTGGCGCGCCGCACGACGGTATCAACGCGCTCTATGCCGCCAACATCGCGCTCTCGGCGATCAACGCCCAGCGCGAGACCTTCAAGGACGATGACACCGTCCGCATCCACCCGATCCTGACCCGTGGCGGCGACCTGGTCAATGTCATCCCGAACGATGTCCGCTTCGAGACGATGGTGCGCGGCAAGACGGCCGACGCCATCGACGACGCGGCGATGAAGGTCGACCGCGCCCTCAAGGCCGGCGCAATGGCGCTCGGAGCCGAAGTCGAGATCACGACCCTGCCGGGCTACATGCCGCTGGTCAACAACCCCGACATGGCGTCGATGTTCAAGGGCAATTTCCTGACGATGTACGGCGAGGATGAGTGGGAGCAGAGCGGGCATCGCACCGGCTCGACCGATATGGGCGATGTCTCCTACATCATGCCGGCGCTGCACCCCTACGTGAACGGCTTCTCCGGCACCGGCCACGGCAGCAACTGGGCGATCAACGACAAGTACCAGGCCTACGTCCTGCCCGCGAAGCTGATGGCCATGACCGTCATCGACCTCCTGGCCGGCGGCGCCCAGGGCGCGAAGTCGATCCTCGACGGCTACGAGCCGATCATGACCAAGGACGAATACCTCGCCTTCATGCGCTCCAACTCCCGCGAGGAGACATTCAAGGGCGAGTAGTTGGCCGATCTTCGACGCAAGCCGGGGTGGTTTAATCGCCCCGGCATTTCTGTGCTCCGCCCTGGTAGAGCGGACGTATTGGCCATAGAAAGTCCATCACACGCTCATAGAATGTCTGCGGGCGAACGTCACGCAAGGTTTCGATGTACCGGAGTTAGGCTCAAGCAAAGGCTGATTGCATGCCGACGTCCAAACATCATGACTCACCGGCCAACGACGTTTCGGAAACCAGCCACGTCAAAGTCGAAATCTGGTTTTCGACGAACGCATGTCCGGTTCCGGACGATTTCGCAGTGGAACTGGTTGGCTTCGAAACTTGGAAGCCGAACCGGGATAGTTGGGAAGCCCGGCATGAATTCCAGGGCCTTGAGCCAGAAGCGCCATACGAAATTCGCCTGAGCCCGACCAGTCCGAATGCTGAACCAGTCTCTGTACGGTTCTGGGCAGCTCCAATGCGGGATTGTGACCAACCGTTTGCCGACTATCTCTTCGACATTCGCGATGACGAGACTATTCTGACGTATCCGGGTGTTCGAACTACAGAGCGACGATATCCTCGAAGTCAGAAGTCAACGGTCGGAAGTCAGATTAACAACTTCTGGCAGCGACGTGGATTCTCAGTGATCATACTGGTTGTTGTTCTCACCACGGCTCTTCTTTACGCAACCTCTTGGTTGTTTGGTGATGAAACTAACAACCAGGATCCACAGATGCCCGCACTCGCGGCCCAGGAGCAGGTTCGCGTAACCCTTCGAGCGTCTCGCTCTGAAGGTAGTCAGCAGATGCTCATTGAACGGGAGAACGCTTCGGGTGGCTCGGAGCAGCACGTTCTCTCTGAATCCACATGGGAAGCCACGACAACTCTGACTGCAAATCGTTTTGTTTCGATCAATGTTCGGAATCTGTCAGATATTGGTGCAGTTCGCTGTGAGATATTGATCGATGACAAACCCTGGATCAGTGCTCGTTCGTCAGGTAGCAATGTGAGCGCCGAGTGCGAGGGATATCCCGTCGAGTTCTTCAGATAGCATCCACGCCGAGCTCAACAATCTAGTCGATCCCCAGCCGGTCGCTCGGTCCGCCGGCCGGCGGTGAGGGCGCCGACGAACGCCAGGTTGATGTGGCTGCGGCTGAGGAAGAGGACGACAAAGCCGCCGATGATGTAAGCGACGGTCACTGCATGAGCACTCAGCACCGTGAATGTACTGCTATTGTCTAACCACACAAGAGCAATGGGCAGGCATCGGAGCGAGCGCGGAGCATGCGGCAGGCGCGGACACACAACCGAGGCGAGTCGCTGGCGCTGTTGACGTTGCTGGCGCTGGTCGTTGGGGCGATGGCGGCGAACACGAATACGAATGTGACCGGGCTGCTGCTGCCGGATATCGCCGAGGATTTCGGTCATTCGGTGGGGTTCATGGGCAGCTTCCGGGCCGTGGCCGCCGCGACCGGGCTCATCGTCGCCTTCCCGCTCAGCCGCTACGCCGACCAGTTCCCGCGTAAGCATCTGATCCTGCTGGGGCTCGGCTGCATGCTGGCGTCGGGGCTCCTCGCGCTCACCGCGACGAACCTGGCGCACTTCATCGGCTACTACCTCTTCGCCGGCGCGTCCGAGGTAATCCTCTTCGCGATGCTCCTCGCCGCCGCCAGCGACTACGTCGAGGGCCACGGGCTCGACCGCGCCAACGGCGTCATCATCGGCGCGATGGGTGTGCCGGGCTTCCTGCTCGTCCCGCTGGCCGGCGTCGTTGCGGACGAGTACGGCTGGCGGCATGCCTACACGATCAACATCTCCGTCGCCGCCGTCGGCGTTCTGCTGGTACTGCTGCTGTTGCCGCGCGTCCCGCCCAGCGGTGACGAGCCTGAGTCGATGCTGGCCCATCTGCGGATGCTCTCGAGCAAGCCAGGGTTGGTCACGATCATCGCCAGCAACGTCATGCGCTTCACGATCGTCACCTCGCTGACGGCCTTCACGGCCTCCTTCCTCGTTGAGGAGTTCGACCTGACCGAAGGCAATGCCGGCCTCTACTTCGCCATCGGCTCGGTGGCATTTCTGCTCGCGGCGGCCGCCAGCGGCGTGCTGATCAACCGCCTCGGCCTCTGGAAGATCATGATCCCGGGCGGGCTGATCCTGATCGGGGCGCTCTTGCTAGCATACATCCCGACCCACCCCTCGGGGATCCTGACCGGCGTCGGCCTGATCATCGCCGGCAGCCTGCTCAGTATCCAGGAGAACGGCGCGCTCGGCACGATCCTCCGGCTTGCGCCCGACGCCCGCGGCGCGGCGACCTCGATGAACGAGCTCGGAGCCGCCGTCGCCGCCATCTTGGGGGCGCTCGTCAGCGGGCTGGTCATCCAGCTCGCCGGATTCCACGGCTTTGGCATCTTCATGGCCGCGCTCGCCATCTGCGCGCTCTACCTCACCCGGCGCGCGCTCCAGACGGCGCGGTCCATCGCCGAGGCCCACACCGCAACCAGTCTCGCGGTGACCACGGTCGCCCCCGTCGACGGCTAGCATGAGACAGCACGAGTGCGGGTACCTATGCCCAATGCTTCAGGCGCTCACGAGAGAGGACAGATAGATGACAATTCGGCGCGTCGTGCCAAACATCGAGTCCGGCAAGATAGATGAGAGCAAAGCGTTCTACGGCGACTTCCTCGGCTTCAATCTGGCAATGGACATGGGCTGGATCGTGACCTTCGCCGCGCCGGGCAACCCAACCGCCCAGATCAGCGTGTTGCGCGCCGATGCGACCGCGCCGGTCCATCCCGACATCAGCATCGAGGTTGACAACGTTGACGCGCTATACGCCCAGGCACAGGAACAGGAGATCGAGATCATCTACCCGTTGACCGACGAGCCTTGGGGCGTCCGCCGCTTCTTCATCCGTGACCCCACCGGCAAGATCATCAACGTTCTTGGCCACACTGGGTAGCGCAAACCGCGCTCAGCGCCGATCACGCTCGATCTGTCGAATCTCGGACGCTATCGCTGCGAGGAAGTCTTCGGGGGTCAGACCGTCGGCGAACGCAACCGGCGTGCGGTTCCAATCGCGGTAGACCAGCGTAGCGCCATCAAGCTCGATCTGACCCCAGGGCCCATTGCTGTAGCTAGCGCCATCCGGATTTCGGCCGAGGACCAGCAGCAGTCGCAACCCAGGCTCCGGCATCGGCCAGGGACTGCCTCCCGGTTCAGCCGCCAGGCCGAAGAGCCGCAGCTTGAATGTTTCGCCCTCGACGAGCCGTCCATCGCCCAGCAGAATCTGTTCGATCTCGAACTCGAAATAGCTCGAGGGAACGCCCGATCGTGTCGGAATAGTGTCGGTTGGACCGCGTGGCGGGTCAGAGGGCGGCGGTTGGAGGAGTCCGTCGTCGGAATACTCGCCCTCCATACGATCATAGAGAAACGCAGTCACCGTGCCGATGACGATAGCGTCTGACCTGGTGACCATCTGATGGATGCTCGCGGGTGGCGGCGCCCAGTCGATGGTCGAGCGGTCCACGAAGGCTGCTGGCCACCGGGGCCGAACTCTTCGTAGCCATTCATGATCTCGTCCGGGTCCAGCGTCCAGCCCGGCCGGCCGTGGACAACCCGGATGGTGTCGTTGGAAAGCGGTGTCGCCGTCGGAGATTACGTGGACGCGGCTGGCGTCGTGGGCAGCTGCGAATCGTCCTGCCTGCCTGGTTCTTCTCCGCCGCGATGGATTGCCCGAACACGCTCGACAGGCGCAAGGTGCATGTATAGAGCAGCGCTTGGATCAATCGGCGCGGCGGTGACGCGCGCGGCGATCTCATCGACATCAAGCCCAACAAGCTCCGACGCAACCGGATGACCGGTGCTGAACGTGCGCGGCACATGGTCTCCATCGAGCGGCAGGACCGATGCGCCGGTCATCGGGATCCAGTAGCCATCCTCGACAGGCACAAGCGCGATCAGAAAGCGCTTGCCTTCCTCAAGCTGCGGCCCCGGCAGGCGACGTTCAGGCTCGTACTCGCGTTCTGAGGGCGGCGGGCAGAACTCCTGGGTGAAGATCGTCCCGGGCGCAGGTTGCGCGCCCGGCGCAATCCAAACCGTCCGCTCGACACGCAGTTCGACGCTGCAGCCGCTGAAGTCGGTCGGCAGGCTCACACGTGGCTGGTCCAGCTCGCGCTCGACCGTCACAACCGAGAGTTGGTTTGCGTAGGAGCGCCAATCAGAGAGGCTGCTGAAGGGGAAGATGGACTCATCGCTCGCCCCATAGCGTTGGACGCCATCTGATCCGGCCCAGAGCACGCGCAGCGCAATCCCGGCGATAACGACAATGGCGATGATTGGCACGGCGGCTCTCCGAATGACCATGGCCTCGTTTCAATGGCGGCGAAAATCTGCTAGAGATAGCCTGCGGCGGGTTCGGTACGAGCGCGAAGCGGCTACCTGGCTTCTGACTGGTCTACGTCTTATGGAAGAAAAACGTTCCATCCCCTGGCCAATCCTTTTGACGCTGGTCGTCGGGGGGATGGCGGCGACGACGAATACGAGCGTCACCGGGTTGCTCCTGACGTCGATCGCCGAGGATCTCGACCGCTCGGTCGCGTTGATGGGCAGCTTGCGGGCGCTCTCGGCGACGGTCGCCTTCATCACCGCTTTCCCGCTCACTCGCTACGCCGACCAGTTTCCACGCAAGTACCTGATTCTGCTCGGTCTCGGCTGTATGCTCGCGGCGGCGCTCATCGCGTTGACAGCGCCGAACCTGACCGTCTTCCTCGGCTACTACCTCTTTGCCGGGATGGGTGACGTCATCCTCTTCGCGATGCTGCTCGCCGCCGCCAGCGACTACGTCAGCGGTCCCGCCCTCGACCGCGCCAACGGCTTCGTCATCGGCGCGTTCGGCATCCCCGGCATCGCCATCGTACCGCTGGCCGGCTTGATCTCGGACAGCGCCGGCTGGCGGCAGGCTTATCTGGTCAATGTTGGCGTCGCCCTGGTCGGGTCTGCGCTCGTGCTGGCCCTCCTACCGCGCACCGCAGCGTCTGCCGCTCGACCTGCGTCGATGCTGGCCCACCTGCGGATGATGGCCGGTAAACCCGGCCTGATGATGATCGTCCTCGGCAACCTGATGCGCTTCACGATCCTGACGGCGCTGCTCGGCTACACGGCCGCTTTCCTTATAGAGGCCTACGGACTCTCTGACGGCCGGGCGGGCTTCTACTTCGGTATCGGCGCGGTCGTCTTCCTCGTGGCCGCCTTCAGCAGCGGCCTGCTGATCAACCGGCTCGGCCTGCGGTGGGTGATGCTGCCGGGCGGGATGATCCTGACCGGCGCATTGCTGCTGGCTTTCCTGCCCGGCAACCCCGGCATCCTCACCGGCGTCGGCCTGATGGTCAGCGGCAGCCTGCTCAGTATTCAAGAGAATGGGGCGCTCGGCGCGATTCTCCGCCTGGCTCCCAACGACCGCGGGGCGGCGACATCCCTCAACGAGATCGGCGCGGCGATCTCGGGCGTGCTCGGTTCGGCGCTCGGCGGGTTGGTCATCGAGCTCACCGGCTTCAATGGCCTCGGCGTCTTCCTGACGCTCGTCGGGTTGCTCGCCGTCTACTTCACCTGGCGCTCATTCCAGGTTGCCAAGACCGAGACGGCCTGAGGCAATGCAGTACACTTGACATTGCATTCCCATGCGAACGAGGAAGGGGTCATCCATGAGCGGGCTGATCGATAAGATCAAATCATTGTTCACACCAGACCGCGCCAACCAGGTCGCGGACCAGGTCGAGCAGAACGTCACCGACGAACGCGTCAATCAGGTCATGGACCGGGTGCCGGGCGCGGACCGGGTTGCTGACAAGGTGCCTGAGAATGTCGGCGAGAAAGCAGCCGACGCGATCCGCGACGCCGGTGGCTCGAACGAGCCGCAGAATTGAGCGGCTGGATCAACCGCATCAAGGGCATGCTCTCCTCGAACGTCACCGACACCGTCTCGGACGCAATCTCCGAGCAGGTGACGCCGGAGCGCATCGACAATGTGCTCGACCGCGTGCCCGGCGGTGACATGGTCCGCGATCATGTGCCGGACGACGCCGGCGAACAGCTCGGCGGCGCAGTCCGTGGCTTCGGCGGAGACGAACCCGAGAAGTCATAGATCAGCCAATCCAGCGACACATGCGCCCTCCCGTGCCAACCCGCGCCGGAGGGCGTTCACGTGCATATCGGGATCAACTGGAGCGACGAGCGCCAGCGCTACGCATACTGATTCATGTAGTCAAGGGCAGAAAACTCACGGCGAAGGGACGACCGTGACGAATCACGCCCTTCATACATCAAGCCACGCCGTTAACTTGCGCCG
>JAUIIK010000018.1 GCA_030431755.1 Chloroflexia bacterium | reverse complement strand
CAAGATCGCCGACATCGGTCCCCGTCTAGAGGCCGGAGATCTAGAAGAAGTGATCGACGGCGATGGGCGGCTACTCTTCCCCGGCTTCGTCGATGCCCACGCCCACCTCGACAAGAGCCTGCTCGGGATGGACTGGTATCGCAACGAGGTCGGACCATCGCTGACCGACAAGATCGACAACGAACGCCGGATGCGCGTCGAGCAGAAGATCGACATCCACCAGCAGTCAGCCCGCTCGGCGCGCAGGAGCATCGCCGCCGGCACGACCCACATGCGTAGCTTCGTCGACATCGACACCGACGTCGGACTGCGCTGCTTCGAAGGCGTGCTGCAAACCCGCGAGGAGTTGCGCGAGGCGCTCGATCTCCAGATCGTCGCCTTCCCCCAAAGCGGCATGCTGGCCCGGCCCGGCACGGTCGAGCTGCTCGATGAAGCGCTGCTCAACGGCGCGGAGGTCATCGGCGGGCTCGATCCCTCGACCATCGACCGCGATCCGAAAGGCCACCTTGACACGATCTTCGAGCTAGCCGAGCGCCACGACGCCGACATCGACATCCACCTCCACGAACCGGGCGAACTCGGCGCATTCTCAATCGAGCTGATCGCCGAGCGTACGAAGGCGCTCGGCTGGCAAGGCCGGGTCGTCATCAGCCACGCCCTCTGCCTCGGCGGGGTTGACGACGGCTATCTCGGCCGGCTGATCGAGCTCCTGCTGGAGGCCGACATCGCGATCATGAGCCACGGCCCGAGCGGCCTGCGGCCGGCGCCCGAGGTCAAGCGGCTCTACGAGGCCGGGGTGCGGATGTGTACCGGCAACGATGGCGTCCGCGACTCCTGGGGGCCGCTCAATATGCCCGATATGCTGCTGCGGAGCTTCATCATCGCCTACCGCAACAACCTCCGCCGCGATGACGAGATCGAGATGGTCCTCGACATCGCCACCCGCGGCAGCGCCCAGGTCATCGGCACAGAGAGCTATGGTCTGGAGCAAGGCTGCTCCGCCGACTTCGTGCTGGTCGATGGCGAGACCCATGTCGAGGCGGTCATCGAGCGCCCGCCGCGCTGGCTCGTCGTCAAGCAGGGCCGGATCGTGGCGCGCGAAGGCGACTGCCTGGTGTAATAGAACATACGATCTATGACACCAGCGAAGGGCCGTGTCATGACCTCGTCAAAGCCAGAGCTGCCGATTATCCCATTCGCCGCTGAAGCCGAGTTCGAAGGCTGGTTGTCAGACCACGCCGACGAGCCGCACGGCATCTGGCTCAAGATCGCCAAGAAAGCCAGCGGTATCAAATCGGTCACCTACCACGAGGCACTCGATGTCGCGCTCTGCTACGGCTGGATTGACGGCCAGCGGCGTCGCTTCGATGACGACTACTTCCTCCAGCGCTTCACGCCGCGCCGGTCGCGCAGCAGGTGGTCCCAGGTCAACCGCGACCACGTAGAGCGCCTCATTGCCGAGGGCCGGATGCAACCCGCCGGCCAGGCCCAGATCGATGTCGCGGTCGCCGACGGCAGGTGGGCAGACGCCTACCCACCACAGAGTCAGATGGAAGTGCCCGATGACCTGCAAGCCCGGCTCAACGAACACCCGGCAGCCAGCGAGTTCTTCGAAAGTCTCGACAGCCGCAACCGCTTCGCCTTCCTGTACCGCCTCCACGACGCCAAGCGGTCCGACACCCGTGCCCGGCGCCTGGAGCAGTTCATGACGATGCTGAGTGAGGGCGAGAAACTGTACTGATAGCGTTTCACGGTGGCGGAATTGCAGGCGCAACGCCGTTGTAGGGGCGAACCTCGTGTTCGCCCTGATACGCACCCGACCCCGAACCGGGCGAACACGAGGTTCGCCCCTACAACGGCGTTGGTTTGTCGATTTCCCTGCGACGTTCGGCGCTCAGAGCCGTTCCCGGTAGGCCTGGTAATCCGGGCTGATCTCGGGGACGGTGCCGAAGAAGGCGTGGCGGGACATGTCGGCCGAGAAGCGGCTGGCCGGCGGCGTGCGGCCGAGCGCTTCGGCCAGCGCCCGGATGTGATGCGGCCCAGCGCCGCAGCAGACGCCCAGATAATCGACGCCCAGCTCACGCGCCTGACGGCCGAACTCGGCGATCTCATAGCGCGTGCAGGCGAAGGGGTCGAGCCCGGTCGGGAAGGGTTGCCCGGCGTCGGCGGGACAAGCCGCGCCGTCGGTCAGCGACTGGAAGGTCGGCTCGGCCTCGGTCGTGCGGTAGGGCACCGGCAGGGCCGCGACCGGGCAGCTGACGGCAGCCCTGATCGCCGGCAGCAACGGCAGCATCGTCCAGGGACCGCGGATACAGTTGAGCCCGACGACGTCGGCCCCGGCCTGTTCGAGCCGGGCGCAGGTGTCGGCCGGCGTCCAGCCCTCGCGGGTCAAGCCTTCGCGGTGAATCGCCAGCGTGACGACGGCCGGCAGGCCGGCCTGCTTGATCGCGTCGAGGGCGAGCAGCGCCTCCTCACCCCAGGAGATTGTCTCGGCGATGATGAAGTCGACCCCGGCTTCGGAGGCCCAGCCGACCTGCTCCGCAAAGATCGCCCGCACGGCAGCGTCCGACTCCGCATCGCCGGAAACGTAGATGTTGGTGTTGCAGATGTTCCCAGCCAGCAGCGCGCCGGTATCGCTTGCGACGGAGCGCGCGATCTCAAGCGCCTGCCGGTTCATTGGCTCCAGGTCATCCTCGCGGCCGATTAGCCGCAGCTTCTCACGGTGGGCGTAGTAGGTGAAAGCTTCAACGACGTCCGACCCGGCATGGACAAAGTCGCGGTGGAGCCCGGCGACCATCTCAGGCTGCTCCAGCACCACCTCGGGCACGAACGCGCCCGCCTGGAGGTAGCCGCGACGCTCGAACTCGAAGAGATAGCCCTCGGCGCAGATCACCGGCCCGGCGGCCAGCCGCTCGATCAACCCAACCGACATCGTCTCACCCCTCTCGAATAAAAGCTACTCGACGACGACATACTCGTTGCGGAAATGCGGCACGAAGCTCGGGTCGGTCAGCGCCGGGCGGTCGGGCCGGAAGGCGTCGACGCGGTGCTCCGTCGCCCCGGCGATGGCGAACTCCGATAGAATGTCGCCGAAGACGCTGGCGAACTTGAAGCCGTGCCCTGCGCCAACGGCCATGATGACCTGCTCGTAGCCCGGCAGCGGCCCGAGCACGAAATCGCGGTCCGGCGGCATCGTGTAGAGGCAGGTCTTCGTGTAGAGCTCCGGTCCCAGCGAGCGCGGCAGATAGCGTTCCAGGAACTCGACCAGGTTGCGGTGCGTGCGCGGATTCGGCTCGAAGCTGCGGCTCTCGGCGGTGACCTCCTCGCCACCCGCGTCCTGGCCGGCTTTCGTCGCGACCTCGCCATAGACCGGGAAGCCGTAGAACTCCTCGTCAGCCCGCCAGATCCAGACCGGGAAGCGCTCGGGCACGAACTCGCGCAGGTGCGGCGTCGCGAAGTAGGTCACCTGCTCCTGTGTCACAGTCAGCGGCCAGCTGACGCCGAGCGGCTCGATCAGCCGGTTCGTCCAGGCCCCGGCCGCAACGACCACGCGGTCTGCTCGGAAGGTCCCGGCCGCAGTCACGACCTCGACGCCCGCGCCATCCACCGCGAGCTTCTGAACCGGCGCAGCGTCGATGACCGCCGCGCCGCGTGCCCGGGCCAGCGCGATATGGGTGGCGTTGGCTTTGGCCGCGTCGACCAGCCCGCCCTCGCTCTGATAGATACCGAGGATCGTGTCCGGGATCTCCCACTGGGGCCAGCGCGCGCGGATCTCGGCAGCGTCGAGCGTCTCGTGCGCGATGCCGAATTCGGTCAGCGAAGCCGAGCAGTGGTCAATGTCCTTGATGCCTGCCAGTCCGGCCGGCTGCAAATCCAGCCCGCCGGTGATCGTCACCAGCTTAACGCCCGACTCCTCCTCGACCTCCCGCCAGCAGTCGTAGGCCGAGCGCGCCAGATCGACGTAGGCGGGGTCGTGATAGGAGAGGCGGATGATCCGCGAGTGATCCTGCGAGCCACCGTTGACGTGGCCGAGCCGGAACTGCTCAATCCCGAGGACGTCCGGGCCCAGCTCGCGCGACAGCCAGTAGAGCGCCGCGCTGCCGATCCCGCCACAACCAACGACAATGGCCGCGTAGCTCTTGCGATCCATCAGCCTCGACCTTTCCCAAGCCAAAGGACACCGCACACAAGATCAGATTCACTTCGAAGTTGCGGGAGTATATCGCAGGCGGGCGCAACAAGACCGATGAGCGCGCGGAGACGGCGTCGATTCCAATGGTCAGATGCTTTCACCGGATCGGCGGAGATGCTAGGCTGTCGCAGGCCGGGTTAGACCGGCTATCCATCTATGTAGGAAGGAACGGCTCATGGTACGCAGCCAGATGATGGGCGCGCGCATCCGGCGCAAGGAAGACCCGCGGCTTATCACCGGTAGCTCGATGTACGTCTCGGACCTCTTTCTCAACGGGATGCTGCATGCGAGCTTCCTGCGCTCGCCGCACGCGCATGCCCGCATCCGCTCGATCGACACCTCGGCGGCCGAGAGTATGCCGGGCGTCCACGGCATCTACACCAACGAGCAGATGCAGAACCTGGCCGAGCCGCTCGGCGGCACCGGCTCGAGCGGCGACGCTGACATCGAGGTCGACGCCGGCATCCCGATCCCGGCGATCCAGACGCTCGCCCAGGACAAGGTCCGCTGGGTCGGCGAGCCCATCGCCGTCGTCCTGGCCGACACCGAGGGGCAGGGGCGCGACGCCGCCGAAGCCATCGCCGTGGACTATGAGGTGCTCGACGCCGTCGTCGACTTCGAGCAGGCGACCGAAGACGGCGCGCCGCTCGTCTGGGACGAAGTTGCCAACAACGTCGGCATGGCCCACCAGCGTTCGGCGGGCGATGTCGATAGCGCCTTTGGCAATGCCGACGTGACGATCGCGCAGCGCATCCTCTCCCAACGGCTAGTGCCACTGGCGATGGAGGGCCGCGCCTGCACCGCGTCGCCCGACCCGCTCACCGGTGGTTTGACCGTCTGGGTTTCGACTCAGGCGCCCCACGGCTGGCGCAACGAGGCCGCGCCCAAGCTGGGGCTGACCCAGGCCAACATGCGCGTCATCGCCCCGGAGGTCGGCGGCGGCTTCGGCAGCAAATTCGGCGTCTACCACGAAGAACTGTCCGTCTGCGCGCTGGCGAAGCACCTGCGCCGCCCGGTGCGTTGGATCGAGGACCGCTCGGAGAACTTCCTCGTCACCAACCACGGCCGCGCCCAGATCGCCGACATCGAGCTGGCCGCGACCAACGACGGCAAGATCACCGGCCTCAAGCTCAAGGTCATCCAGGACGCCGGTTCCTATCCGAAGGGGCTGGACCTGGCCTACCTGACGGCGACGATGGCCGTCGGTTGCTATGACATCCCGGCGGTCGACCTCGACATCAGCGCCGTCTACACCAACACGACGCCGATTGGCGCATATCGCGGCGCGGGCCGGCCGGAGGCCGCCTATTACATCGAACGCGCGGTCGATATCCTGGCCCAGAAGCTCGACATGGACCCGGCCGACGTGCGGCGCAAGAACTTCATCGACCCGGCCGCCTTCCCGGTCACGACGGCGACTGGCGAGAAGTACGACACCGGCGAGTACGCCAAATCGCTCGACAAAGCCCTTGAGGTCGCCAGCTACAGCGATCTGCGGACGATGCAGGAGCAAGCCCGCGCCGAAGGCCGCATCGTCGGTATCGGCATGGCCAGCTACGTTGAAATCTGCGGCTTCGGGCCGTGGGAATCGAGCATCGTCAAGGTCGAGCCGAGCGGCGCGGTCAGCGTCTACACCGGCATCTCGCCGCACGGCCAGGGCCAGGAGACGACCTTCGCCCAGATCGTCGCCGACCGCATCGGCGCGGACTTCGAGGATGTCGTCGTCCACCACGGCGATACCGACAACACCGCCCAGGGCAACGGCACCGGCGGCAGCCGCGGGCTGGTTGTCGGCGGCGGGGCCTTGATGCTCTCGCTGGACAAGATCCGCGACAAGGCCGACGACATCGCCGGCCACCTGCTCGAGGTCGACGCCGACGAGATCGTCATGGAGGACGGCCACTACCACGTCGCCGGAGCGCCGGAACCCTTCGTGACGCTGCCCGAGATTTCGGGGGCAGCCTACAGCGGCAACATCCCGGCCGGCATGGAAGCGGGCCTGGAGACGGTCGACTACTTTAGCCCGGAGGACGAGACCTTCCCCTTCGGCACCCACATCGCGGTTGTCGAGATCGACCCGGACACTGGCTGGGTGCAGCTGACCAAGTACGTCTCGATCGACGACTGCGGCAACGTCATCAGTCCGATGCTGCTCGAAGGCCAGGTCCACGGCGGGCTCGCCCAAGGCATCGCCCAGGCGCTGACCGAGGAGGCCGTCTACGACGAGAGCGGCCAGCTCGTCACGGCGACGTTGATGGACTACGCCATCCCGAAGGCCGACCTCTTCCCGATGTTCGAGCTCGACCGCACGGTGACGACCTCGCCGCTCAACCCGCTCGGCGCGAAGGGCATCGGCGAGGCCGCGACAATCGGCTCGACGCCGGCCGTCGCCAATGCGGTGCTGGATGCCCTCGCCCCGCACGGCATCAGCCACCTCGATGTGCCATTCAACGCGCAGAAGGTTTGGAAAGCACTCAACAGCTAGCCTCCTATTTCACGGCAGCCCTGGGATCAGGGCTGCCGTGAACGGTTCGATTGTGCGGATAAGTGCATGGTCAAGGGCACGACGCCTGTTGCAATGATGCCACTTGTTGCAACAGGCTTGGTGTACCGTCTTTGCTTATACGATGTTCTCAGCAGGGCTTCCCTTTCGGGCTTTCGCAATTTCTAGCCTTCATGCTAGCCTGCCACCAGCAAGGCATGGTCTGAGACAAGTCGTCACAGACGAGCTGAGTGAAAGGGGGCTGCCTATGCGTGCCGGATGGATGAGCCTGTGGCGAGTTCGCGTCTTCTCGCTCATGGCGGTAGTGATCGTTGCGGCGGGCGGGTTTGTAGCAGCGTTTGGTCTACCGGACGCGGACGCCCAGACACCGACGTATACGGGGTGTGTGAGTCTCTATACCGGGAACTTCCGGGTACTGTTGCGCGGAGGAGAATGCACCTCGGCTGAGATTCCGATCTCCTTCGGCTCGACGGGACCGCCCGGACCCCAAGGACCGCCTGGCCCGCAGGGGCCTCCCGGAGGACTCGAGGCTGCGATATTCGCCGGATACGCAGGCAGCTTGATTCCGCTCGCTGCGGAAACCACAACATTGGTACCTTTCGATACTGTCTACACTGCGTACGGAACCAACATCAGTCAATCGACGCCATCGTCGTTTACCGTCGGGGAAGCGGGATTGTATCGTATCGAATTTACCCTGCAGGGCGACTTCCAAACGGCAACCGGCGCGCGCATCCTCATCAATGGCTCTCAGTTCGGCCCATTGTTCCGCTACGTCACAAGCACTGTGATCGCCAGCGCTGAAGAGCAATTGAGCGGGTCAGTTCTGGTGGACCTCGCGGCAGGAGATGTCATCGACATCGAAGTCGAAATTCCCGCAGCAGCGCCGCTACCAGGGCTGTTGAACGCCGGCTCCACAATCACGATCACGCAGCTCACGGCAGCAGTGCCGTAGCACCCACGGGCATGTCCGCCTCCTCGCCTCCAGCCGGGGACGAGGGGGCGGGCGTCCCCATGCCTGCCCCATCATTCCGGGAGCGAGATCACGCATCGTCAGAGACGCAATCATGGCCACCATTCAAACGATGCTAATCGAGGAATTCGCCGCGATCTCCGAGTCTGGGCAATATGACCTGCTTCAAGGGGAGTTGTTATGTATGCCGCTTGCAGGCGGCGAGCAGGGCGAGGTCACTGCGGAACTTGCCAGAGTCGTCGGAAATTTCGTCGTCGAACATGCTCTTGGGCGCGTTTATGCGGCAGAAACCGGCTTCGTGCTCAGTTCGGAAGACCGCACGGTCCTCGCGCCCGATGTCGCGTTCGTCGAAGCAGCACGAATTCCGCCACGCGAAGCCAGGCGTGGATTCGTTCCCATCGTTCCAGACCTCGTGGTAGAAGTCGTCTCGCCATCTGACAGAGTGTCCAACGTCAACGACAAGGTCGACGCCTACCTCCAGGCAGGCGCGCAACTCGTGTGGGTTGTCGAACCCGTCCGACGGCGAGTGACAGCCTACGCCTCAGACCGCTCGGCGCGGATGCTGATCGAAGGCGATTCGCTGACGGGCGGCGATGTCCTACCCGGCTTCAGCCTCCCGCTGACCGACATCTTCCGCTAGAATGCATCCCCTGGCGCGCGGCCGAGGATTCCAGCAACCAACCAACGCTCGATAGCTTGGTTGTTTGTCTACGCTGTCTAATAGACACCCCCAACTAGCCGACCGGGTTCATCACGCGGCCCATGAAGAGGATCGCGCCGGTCCTGGCGTCAGTGATCGCGAAGACGAAAGGCCGGTCGAGCATGACCTCAGCGGTCGGCATGGCGCTCTCGGCTATGGCGATCACCGTTGCCGCCGTCGCCTCGGTGCCCTGCTCGTCGACAGCGATGGTCGCGCTGTGGAGCGCTGTGTCGATGAAGAGTCCAGTGTCGGAGATGCCACTAACGTCGGCAAGGGCCGAGTCGAACGGGACGGGCATGCCCATCTCGGGCAGGATCGCCGTGAGATCGAGATCGCTCTTGAAGTCGAACTTCGGCATGCGGAGATTGACGTCATAGGTGTCGGCTCCGGCACGCGCCGCAGCGAGGAATTCCGGACTCAACTGGCTCTCGATTGCCTCGAACTGCCCAGCATCCGGCACGACGACGACCATCTCGACCGTCTCACCGGTGTAGGGCAGCGCGATAGCCTGGTAGCCGTCATGCTGAGCATAGGGCACGCGCGCGGCCCGGTGGTGCATCATCGGCGCCGTCACCTCGGCGCCATCAAGCAGCGTGAAGGCGCTATCTGCGGTCGCGCTGGCATCGAAGGGAAAGAGCCAGCCGGCCTTGAAGTAGATCGCATTGACGAGCACGAGCCGCGTCATGCCATCGAGCGCGCCTTCGGGAATCATGTCCTCGATCTGCCCCTGAGTACGGTCAGCGATCCACTCGTTGATCAATTGCCGGGCAGCTTCGGCCTCGCGCTCGAAGTCGACGATGTTCATACCAGCGCCGTAGTGCTGGGCCAGCGTCTGGAGGAAGTCCGCTTCAAAGGGATAATCTCGCTGCCCCCAGACGGCGTTGGCGATGGACAGCTCGAACGGCTCGCCCTCCTCCGGGACCCGCACGCCAACATCGAGCTTCCCGAGATGGCCGTCGAGACCGTTGGCGGCCAGGTGCTGGTCATCCTGCGGCAACAGGCCAAGCACGTCGGCCAGCTGCGTCTCGGTCTCGCCGCGCGCTCCGGCGTAGACCATTGAGAAAGCCAGCTCGATGCTCGCCGGCGAGTAGATCAGGTTGCCGTCGTGCTGCTCCGTGACGAACCGGTAGAAGTCAAAGGCGAAGGCGTTGATGCCTTCTACGAACGCGTCCGCCTCGGTGTTCGAAAGCGCCGGTGGACCGGTGCGCTCGAACTCGCCGATGATCTCGCCTGTCTCGGTCGGCGTCGGGTCCGCTGCGGGCGCGGTCATCGTCGGCGTGGCGGTAGCAACGGTTTGACCGCCGCCGCTGGTCGGAGTCGCGTCCGGATTCTCCGCGTCCCCGCAGGCAACGGCAAGCAGGCCACCAAGCAACATGACAACGATGAGCAGACGACTCGTAGACACGGCCCGCTGGATCAATGGTGCTTGCCGCATGGCTCCCTCGCTTCCAAGGCGCAACGTCAGGCGCGCAACACGCCTGCCGGTATCAGCCGATACCGGTTCCCATAGGGGTATGACGTCACTCGGCGCTGCGGTGTTCCCGAAGGGTGAACCGGAAGCTAGAAACGACCACAATCGTAGGGCTGGGGCTCGTCCCCAGCCTGTGTTGGTTCGAGTGTCCATCGCAGGCTGGGGACAAGCCCCAGCCCTACGATGTCGAGCGGTCTATGACGGGCTGTAGGTCGCGACGATCATGCCGTAGTAGCTGGGCGCTTCGTAGCTCAGGAAATCAACGTCCATCGGGACGACCTGCTGCGCTCCGCCGAGTATCAGGAGCTGCCAGAGCCCGTCGATGGCCGCGTTGCGAATGTACTGCTCGTCGAGGTCGATCAGGCTGAGAATGTCGTTGCGCTTGATCGCCTCGCTGACCTCGGCGTCCATCTTCGGCGCGTCCTCGTGGAAGCCGTTCGGGCCGTCCGGGTCATGGCGATGGGCCCAGTCGCAGCTGGCGATGAAGCCGATGCGCTTGTCGCTCTGCTGGGCAACCTCAGCAACAGCCTTGCCGAACTCGACGTTCATCTGGCGCGGGATCTGCTGCGAGGGGTTGGCGATGATCGCCGGCGGACCGGTTGGCTCCTCCGGCACGCCACCGAGCAGCCCGGCCAGGACATAGCCGCCGCCAACGACGTTGGTGTCGTGCCCGGCGAACCAGAGTGGCGTCATGATGCCCCAGTCAGCCGGCAGGACGCTGGCGTTGCGGTTCGAGCCGCCGTAGCCGACGCCGACGACCGGCACCCCGTTCGCCGTCGCCTGCTTGTAAATCGCGTCGGTCAGGTCGAGATCGACCGGGAAGTTCATCTCGATGGACTTGCCCTGCCAGTGCAGCGTTCCCGCCGCCCGGCCGACATCGGCCAGCGAGACCGCGCCATTGGCCCGGATACCGTGCGGGCCGGTGATGAAGATGGCGTCGAGCTCGGCCTCCTTGAAGCGCTCGCCCATCGTGAGCATCGCTGCGCGCGTCGCGAGCGCGCCGTCCGCATCTTCGCTGATGTCGGGGATGATCGGGAATCCGTGAGGCGCGACCGCGCCGATGACGAGTGGCATATCTGGCTCCGTTTCTCTGGATCTCGTGCTCCTGTTCGAAGCGACGATAGCACGCTCCAGTCGGTGCGCGGACATGCCAACCGCTGCCGCCAACAACAGAGGGCGAGCAACCGTAGTCGCTCGCCCTCGCGTTTCTATCCTGGAACGGTGGAGCGAAAGGGTACCCGCTAGTCGGCGGCTACCTCGCGCTCGACGCCGACAGCCAGGCTGCCCTCCAGGACAACTCGCTTCATCTTGACGAGCTGGCCGGAGAGACCGACCATCGAATCGAGTAACCCCTCGACGAGCGTGAACTCGGCCGGCGTCGTCCAACCCGGCCCACGCCAGATAGGAATAAGCTCCTCGAGCTCTTGCGCCTCATTGAGGAGCTTCTGGATCTCCTCGGTCTTGCGGACCAACACAGCGATATCGTGGCGCGGCATGCTCTACTCCTTCCTCCGGCCCGCGACCTGCGGACCGAACTTCGATAAGCACCATACAGACAGTCTGACCGCCACGCGCTCGCAGCGCATCCTGAAACCTACGTAGACCGGGATACGGATTTCTCGCAGCGCTCGCCCGTAACACACGACAGTACTGGCCGCTCTGCCCCGGCCTGGCTCGCGGCACAGCCCAGCCCGCCGCAGCACTTCAGCGGCGCTACAAGTCTGTTTCAATCCGGAGGCACTGTAGCGCCGTTAACTGGGGTAGTAGTCCGGCCTTGCAAGAATGTCTGCAAGGCAATAGGCATCACTGAAAGGAGTCCGGGCATCCGGCGCTCGCTGAGCATCCTCACTGCACTCATCGTCGTAACCGTTGCGCTTGGTAGCCTGGCGCGGGTATCCCAGCCGCAACCCAACGACGGCCCACGCAACACGACCTTCGCGGCGTTGCGCGACTACGCGAGTCCGCTCGATCGCATGCCCCGGAGCGCCTACATTCAGGTGCAGCTTGACGCCGACGCCTACAACCCGGAGGTGCAGGCACGGCGCGCCGAGGCGATCTTTGTCGGTACGGTCGTTGGCATCGACCGCGTCATCACCCGGCATACGGTCGACGACGCCTGGACCGTCTTCGACGTTGCCGTCGAGGATGTCGTCAAGGGCGAGCCCGGAGAGTCGGTTCTGTTGACACAGTGGGGCGGCTACAACCCCGAACGCCATCTCTGGGTCTTCATCTCGGACGATATCTTGCTCCGCGTCGGCGCGACCTATCTGTTTCTGGCCACGCCCAGCCTCGCCGGCAGCCCGCCCGAAGAAGCGGACCTCTGGTTCCTACCCCACGGCCTCAACGTGGGCTACGCCCGCGTCTCCGACGCCGCCTCCCGCCAGCGCCTGATGCAGGAGTACCGTGGCTACCTGGCGGCAGAGGCGCACAACCCGGATTGATCACGCACAGAACCGGCGTCAAGCTCAAGCGACTTCGCGAAGTCTCACACACTGACCACGTCATCCTGACGCCTCTGCCTTGCGCCGAGACGACAACCGGTGCAGTTCTACGCACGTTCCTTCACCCGTGATCTATCCGGGCTAACTGATGATCCCAACGACAAAGGGCCGCTCTCACTCGGATGTGAGAGCGGCCCTCGTAGAACTCGGGACTAGCCCCGATAGGCGTTGCTATGGAAGTCCTTGTACTCGGCGCGGGTGTTGCCGCGGACGTCGGGGTTGAGCAGCGGGATCGGGTAGTAGCCGTTGAGCATCATCGCCATCTTCTGCGATGCGCCACGACGGGCCGTGATGACCGACTGGTTCGAGAAGCCGGCGATGTGCGGCGTCGCGACGACGTTCTCGAGCTGCAATAGCGGGTTGTCGCTCGGCGTCGGCTCGACCTCGAAGACGTCGAGTCCCGCGCCTCGAATCCGTCCCGCCGAGAGGACGTTGTAGAGCGAGTCCTCGTCGACGACCGGGCCGCGGCAGGTGTTGATCAGAATGGCGTTGCGCTTCATCAGCGAGAGCGCCCGCTCGTTGACAATCGCCGTCGTCTCCTCGTTCTGCGGCACATGGACTGAGAGGTAATCGCTGCGCTCGAAGAGCTCGTCGAAGGGCACCAGCTCGACGTTCAGCAGATCAGCAATCGAGGGATCGACGTAGGGGTCGTGGGCGATGACGTGGAGATCGAAAGCCTTGGCCCGCTTGGCCGTCTGCCGTCCGATCTTGCCAAGCCCGAGGATGCCCATCGTCTCGCCGTAGAGCGGCGGCATCGCGCCCTGCCAGCCGCGCCCCCAGGTGCCTCCAGCCATCTCGCTGTGGAGCGATGCGATCCTCCGGGTAACGGCCAGCATCAGGCCGATGGCATGGGTCGCGACCTCGCGCTCGTTGTAGCGCGAGTTGCTGACCGGAATGCCGGCCTCAGTGCAGGCGTCGAGGTCGATGCCGTTGTAGCCGTGGCTGGTCGTCACGATCGCCCGGACCTTCGGCATCCAGGGAATCATCTCGGCGGTGACGAGGTTCGAGGTCAGGAAGCCGTCGGCCTCCGCCAGCGCCTCCTGGCGTTCCTCGTTGGTGCCGAACGGCAGCACCCGCAGCTCGGCGTTAGCGGCGTCGAGCTGCTCCTGCTCGAGCGCGGTCGTGTCCTCGCCCTCGACATACTGGAAGAACGGTCGCACGACGACAAACTTCTCGGCCATTTGGGTCTCACCCCTCCACGTAGGGGCGTGATTGATCACGCCCGTCTCTTCTGCCGTCCCGCCTCTGGGATAGCTGTCGCAATCGGTAGCCGGGCGTGACAAATCACGCCCCTGCATCTACATACGAATCTTGTATTCAGCACTCCTACTAGCTACATCCACGGCACATCCAGTGCCAGCGGCATGTCGATGATGGTCGGGCCGGCCGCGGTCGTCGCCTCGCGTAGCGCCGGCTCAAGCTCGTCGGTTGATTCAAGCGTCATCCCGCGCGCTCCGAAACTGCGGGCCAGTGACGCAAAGTCGGGTGTCGCAAGGTCGGTGGCGTAGGTGTAGTCGCCATAGCGTAGTCGTTGGAAGCGGCGCATGGCGTTGTAGCCGTGGTCGTTACAGATGACACAAGTGACGTCGACGCCGTACTGAACGGCGGTCGCCAGCTCCTGGCAGGTGAACATGAACGCGCCGTCACCGCTGATCGAGACGACCGGCCGCTCCGGGGCAGCCAGCGCCGCGCCGATGGCGAAAGGCAGCGCGCTGCCGAGCGTGCCGTAGACCGCAGGGTACAGGTAGGAGCGCGGCCGTTCGACCGGCATGTGGCGCGAGGTCCAGTACTGGATCAGGCTGTCGTTGGTGAAGATCGCATCCGGCCCGGCCCCGGCGGCCAGTGCGTCGATGACCGCCATTTCCTCCGGATACCCGTTTCTCAGATCATCTTCGGCCTGTTGTTGGGTCTCTCGCACGCGCTCCGGCCAACCGGAGCCGGTTGCTGCCCCGGTGCCCTCAAGATGCTCCAGCAACTGCCCAAGCACAACCTGTTCGTGGCCGACCAGTCCGACCTCGGCAGGGTAGTTCAGGCCGAGCCATTCGCCGTCGGCGTCGATGTGGATGATCTGCTGGAGCGGCGCGGTCCAACTCCCCGTGTCGGTCTGCCCGAGGCGGCTGCCGACGACGAGGGTGGCATCGGCTTCAGCCAGGCGCTCATGCAGCGGCGATGCGCCATGCCACCAGCCGCCCACCGCCAGGCGGTGACTCGCTGGGATCGCACCACGTCCGTTGGCCGTCTCGAAAACCGGCGCATCCAGCGCCTCGGCCAGCTCCAGCAATTCGGCGCTGGCCCCGGAGCGGTGGACGTTGCCGCCGGCGATGATGACCGGCTTCGTTGCCCGTTTGAGCATGTCGACTGCCCGCGCAACATCGCTCTCACGGGCTGCAATCCGGCCAACAGGTTCGGGCTGCCGGATCTCCAGATCGGCCTCTTCGTTCAGCAGGTCGACCGGGAAGTCGAGGTAGGCCGGGCGGGATCGCATCGTCTGGGTACTGGCCAGCGCACTGGCAACCATTGGTGAAACTCGGTGGATGTTGCGGACGGATTCGGCCATGCGGGTGATGTGCCGGAACGTGCCCGGCTGGTCGACGAGCTCGTGGACAACGCCACGGTTGCGGTCGATGAGATTGCGGTCGAGCTGCGAGGCCAGGTGCAGCACCGGCGAGTTGTCGGTCCAGGCTTCGCCGAGGGCGGTAAAGGCGTTGGTCGCGCCGGGCCCGGTCGTCGTGATGTAGACGCCAGTCTTGCCACTGACACGGGCATAGCCGTCGGCGGCGAAGCCCGCGCCCTGCTCATGGCGGCAGACGATGTGCTCGATGTCGTCGGCGCGATAGAGGGCGTCGTACATCGACAGGTTGTGAACGCCCGGGATGCCGAAGACCGTCGTCACGCCGGCGGCCCGCAACGTATCAATGATCGCCTGGCCGCCCGTGATGGCCACTCGCGTCCCTCCCAGTCACCTGAATGCCGGGCCAGTCTAGTGCAGCGTCTTGCGCGGCGCAATGCCGTTGCGGCTTCAGGCCGGGCGCGCGAGGGTGATGATCTCCGGGCTACTGGCGGTGAAGGGACTACTGTCCCAGGCTCCGTAGCGGGACTCGATCTCGAACCCGGCGTCAGTGAGATAGGCATCTAGCGCCGGGGCGTCGAGAAAGCGCAGCGTGCTCTCGCTGAGTTCGGGCGCGTCCCAGGCGGGACTGGTGAAGGACGACGTGAACGTGACGAACTCGCCGTCGAACTGCGCTGCGCTCGCATGTGAGTAGTAGACGGTCGTGCCGTCGGCTGCCACGAGCTCCCTGACGTTCTCCGGCCGCCAGGCTTCCCAGGCGCGCGCCGCCGGGTTGCGCGTTTCAAAGGCGAACACGCCGCCGGCCCGTAGGGCACTCCGGGCAGCGGCGAGATTCGTCCGGAGCTGCTCGTCGGTCAGGAATACCTGAAAGGCGTGACCGGACATGACGATCAGGTCGAACTCGCCATCATAGGCAGCCGTTGTCAGGTCGCCGCGCACCCACTCGATGTCCGCCCGGTCTGCGCGGCCAACGGTAAGCATCGCCGCTGCCGGGTCGAGGCCGACCAGCCGCCCGCTATGACCGGCCCGGCGGGCTTCGCGCAGCAACATACCGGTTCCGCAGCCAACGTCGAGAACAGCGTCGGCCGCCATCACCAGCGGGAAGTAGAACTCGTCGTCCGGCTCGCCCCAGGGCGCGAGCAGATCGTAGAGCTCGGCGAGATTCTGTTCTGCGAAGTGCCGGTCAACCATGCCGCTACTGTACTATTCCAGGTCGCGTTAGTGGAGAGTGTCCCGGCGACTTGCCGGCACGGAGGCAAAGGATCGACCGATGTCCGCACGTTTTCCGGAAATCGAGCCCTACGAGAGCGGCATGCTGGATGTCGGCGACGGCCACCAGGTGTACTGGGAGTGCTGCGGCAACCCGGAGGGCAAACCGGCGCTCTACCTCCACGGCGGGCCGGGCTCGGGCTCGTCTCCAGGCCAGCGCCGCTTCTTCGATCCCGAGCGCTACCGGGCGGTGCTGATCGACCAGCGCGGTTCGGGCCGCAGCCGGCCGCTTGTGCCTGAGCCCGCCACCGACCTGAGCCTGAACACAACCCAGCACTTGATCGCCGACATCGAGCTTTTGCGCGAACATCTCGGCATCGAGAGCTGGACGACGATTCTCGGTCTGTCCTGGGGCTGCACCCTGGCGCAAGCCTATGCCCAGGCGCACACCGAGCGGGTCAAGTCGCTGATCCTCGGCTTCGTCACCTCGACCTCCCGGGGCGAGATCGAGTGGATCACCGAGGGCGTTGGCCGCATCTTCCCGGAGGAGTGGGAGCGCTTTGTCGGCGCGATCCCGGCAGAGCTCGGCCATCTGCGCCCGATCGACGCCTATGCCCGGATGCTCGTCGATCCGGACCCGGCGGTGCATGAACAGGCGGCGCTCGAGTGGTGCGCCTGGGAGGATGCGCACGTGTCGCTGACGCCGGGCGCAGGCCCGAGCCTGCGCTATGAAGATCCGGAGTTCCGGCTGCGTTTTGCCCGGCTCGTCACCCACTACTGGAGCAACCACGCCTTCATGGATGATGACCAGCTCATCCGCGACGCCGGCAGGCTCGGCGACATCCCGGCCGTCCTGATCCACGGTCGCTACGATGTCAGCGGGCCGCTCTACACCGCCTGGCAGCTCCACAAGCGCTGGCCCGCCAGCGAGCTCCACATCCTCGACGACGCCGGCCACGGCGGCGGCAACACTTTCTATGACGTGCTCGGCGACGCCCTGGACCGCTTCGCGGAACTCTAATCGACACGAGTGGAGCGCCATGCAAGCCGTCTTCTTCGACCTGTTCGAGACGCTGATCACCCACTTCGATCCCGACTGGTCGCCGCCGTCCCGGACGATTGCCGAGCGCCTGGGCATCGGTGATGATGTGTACGCCGCGGCCTGGAGCGGTATCGACCAGCGCTGGCAAGCCGGCGAGATCGAGACCTACACCGAGGCGCTCGAACGTCTCTCCACTGAGACCGGCAGCACGCCGCAGTGCGATGTGTTTGCTGAGTTGGCGCGCGAGTATGATCAGATGACACGGCAAGCGTACGGCGGCATTGAACCGGAGATCGTCAACACGCTTGCCAGGCTCAGGCAGGCCGGGCTCAAGCTCGGCGTCATTACCAATGCCGGCGACCTCGATGCAGCGCCGTGGCCGGGCTGCGAGCTGTCAGACTACTTCGATGACTTCATCGCCTCGCATCAGGTGGGCATGCTCAAGCGTGATCCGCGCATCTTCGACCTCGCCTGCCAGCGGCTCGACGTTGAACCGGAAGAGACCATCTTCGTCGGTGACGGCGGTGGCAACGAACTCCGGGGCGCAGCGGAAGCCGGCCTGAATGTCTACTGGTGCACATGGTTTCTCGACCGCTGGCCCGCAGGCATCCGCCCGAACGGTTTCCCCGGCGACGACTGGCGACAACACGCCGAGGTTCAAGACCCTCCATTTGACCGGCTCACGAACCCACGTGATCTGCTAGTGCGTTTGCGAATCGCGCCGTAGGTCAAGAAGTGCTGCCCGGATGGTCAGCGGTCTGATCTGCCGGGCCCGCCTGAGTCCTCCGTAAGCTCGGGAAGCACCGAGACTGTTATTACGACCGAAGTGGAAAAACCGCCGTGCAGCGCGTCACTAGTGTTCTGTTACTCCGAAGTGAAGAGACTGTCCCACCTCGCCAGGCAATTCAACCGTAACGAAGCTTGTCATTTCGACCAGCGGGAGAAATCTCAGTCGAACACCAGTGAAGCGTTGCAGTGAGATTTCTCCCGCTGGTCGAAGTGACAAGCTTAATGTGTGTTAAGTCATCCGAGAAGCCTCAGGTCGTCGATCAAGTCATCTGTCACAGAACACTAGCGTTCGACTGAGGTTTCTCGCCCTGCTAGACATGACATTAGCGAGGCGGTTGCAGTCTATAAACCCACTATGTAGCCTGACAGCACATTGCCCCGATGCCGATGCCGATGCCTTTGCGCACAGTGGCAACCAGCCACGGCGTGGGGCTCAGCCGTCGAGCTCGGCCAGCAGGCTCGCGCCGTCGAAGGGGATCGAGAGGGCGACGTTGAGAGTCCCGTCGTCGAGGTAGTCCCAACGCTCCTCGGGGCAATCCCAGGAGATCTCAACGCCGATGCCGTCAGGGTCCTTGAAGTAGATCGCCTCGGTGACGCCGTGGTCCAGTAACGACGTGATCGTGACACCGTGGTCGAGCAGCCGCTTGTAGGCAATCGCCAGATCCCTGCGGCTCGGGTAGGTGAAGGCGATGTGGTGGATGCCGGCGTGTCCCGCGGCCGGTGGCGGTCCGCCGAGGCTTTCCCAGGTGTTGAGCGCGATGTGGTGATGGTAGCCGCCGGCCGACATGAAGGCGACCGTGCCCTGCGGGTTCTGGATCAGCTCGAAGCCGAGCACGTCGCGATAGAAGGCCATCGAGCGCTCCAGATCGCTCACGCGCAGGTGGATATGGCCGGGCCGCACGGCAGGGTGAACCGGGGTAGTGGTGGTCGTTGGCGACGCAGTCTCGTGCATGACACCATCCTCTCACACTCGTCGTGGTAGACAGATACTCAGTATATGCGATAGGACGGCGTATTCAGGTCAGTCGTTGGTTGGAGCATCTGCACAGCGGACCAATTCCGCGGCGGCCTCGGGCCAGGTGGGGTAGTCGAAGGTGAAGCCGGCCTCGGCCAGCCGGCCGGAGACGACGCGGCGGCTCTTGAGCAGCAGCTCGGTGTCGGTGCGCATCGCGAACGCGCCAAGCTCCAGCATCCACTTCGTCGCCGGGAGCCCGAGTCCGATACCGGCCGCGTCGCGAATCCCGGCCATGAAATCGCGTTGGGGCAGCGGGTTCGGCGCGGCGATGTTGACGACGCCGGCGAGGTCGTCGCGGGCAATCAGGAAATCGAGCGCCCGGACATAGTCGGCCTCGTGGACCCAGGAGACGTACTGCTCGCCACCGGCGGCGGCGCCGCCGAGACGAAACCGCGCTAGCTTGTAGAGCGTGTCGAAGATGCCACCAGGGTCGGGGCTCATCACCATTGCCGCGCGCAGCGCCACCTTGCGGGTGTTCGGCGTATTGGCCATATCCAGCGCGTGCTCCCAGGCGCGGGCGATGTCGATGCTGTACTTCCAGTAGGCTGGCACATCGGGCTCGTGGCCGCCGATCTCGCCGGTCTCCTCGTCGTGCGGTGCGCCGTAGGTGTGAGCGTAGATCGTGGCGGTGCTCATCTGCAGCCAGACCGCCGGGGGTTGCTCGCAGACGGCGATGGCTGCGCCGATGATCTCCGTCGATTCAACTCGCGAGCGCATCATCGCCATGAGGTTGTCGGGTGTGTAGCGGCAGTTGACGCTGCGCCCGGCCAGATTGACGACGACATCCGCGCCATTGAGCTCCCGCGCCCACGGCCCAAGCGTCGCGCCATCCCAGCTCACGATCCTGGCCTGCGACATGCCTGCCCGCGAGAGCACGACCAGCTCGTGGCCGGCGGCTTGCCAGGCGCGAACCAGCAGCTGGCCGATCTGGCCCGTGCCTCCAGCGATGACGATCTTCATACCTGGCCGCTTCCTCGATCCTTGCGCGAGCTTACTCCCTGCCCGTCACCCAATCGTAGCGGGGATCGTCGTCGATGACCGGGCCAGTCGGGCGCGTGCCAATGCCAGCGCCGCCGTCGACGCTCCAGACCGCCCCGGTGACGTAGCCGGAGGCGTCGGAGGCGAGGAACATGACGACGGACGAGACTTCCTCGGGTTCGCCGGGACGCGCCAACGGCAGCGCCGGGATGCGTTTTCCGAGACCTTCGGCCATCTGCGGCGGCAGCGGCTTTGGCTGGGTGTCGATCAGGCCGGGGCTGACGACGTTGACCAGGATGTTGTGCGGCGACAGCTCGATCGCGGCCACCCGCGAGAAGGACTCGGTGGCGGCCCGGCTGGAGGCGTAGGCCCCTGCGCCGGCGGAACCGCGCGTCGTCACGCCCGAGGAGAAGTTGATGATCCGGCCGCCGTTGCCGGCGTCGATCATCGCTTGCCCGGCGGCGCGGGTCATCAGGAATGTGCCGCGCGTGTTGACGGCGTAGATCGTGTCCCAGACCTCGGCGCGTTCGTCGAAGATCGAGGCGTGCGGCGCGACGGCGGCGTTGTTGACGCAGACATCGAGCTGCCCGAAGCGCTCGACAGCCGTGGCGACGATGCTCTGCGCACCCTCGTCGGTGCTGACGTCAGCGACAAGCGTCGCGACCCGCTCGGGGTCGAGGTCACGGCAGGTCTCACGCAGCCCATCCTCATCGCGATCTGCCGCCAACACGCTGGCTCCGGCCGTTGCGAACTGCCGCGCCATGACCCGGCCGATGCCCCGGGCAGCGCCCGTCACGATGACGGCCCGGCAAGTGAAGTCGAATGAGACGCTCATAGAAGCCAGCTTTCATACGTGTTCAATGGTCATGGCTTACCTGAGACATGGTGCGCTGGGAGAAAGCAACGCATCGCATTGCGGGTACAGGGGTTTGGCGTTTTGGCCTTGCCCTCTGCCCTGTCCGCTATCCCCTATAACCTGTCACCTAACCCCTACTCAAGCGCCGTGACGGTGATCTCGACCTGGGCGCCGGCCGGGAGGGAGGTGACGCCGACGGTGGTGCGGCCGGGCGGGTTCTCGACGAAGTATTCGGCGTAGACCTCGTTCATCTCGCCGAACTTGCTGAGATCGGTCATGTAGACGCTGGTGGCGACGGCACGATTCATCCCGGAGCCGGCGGCTTCGAGGATGTTCTTGACATTCTCAAGCGTCTGGCGGGTTTCGGCGGCGATGCCGCCGGGGACGATCTCGTTGGTCGTCGGGTCGATGCCCTTTTCGCCGGCGACGTAAATCATGCCGTTGGCGCGGATCGCCTGCGAGTAGGGGCCGATGGGCTTGGCGGCCTTGTCGGTTTCGATGACTTCCAGCTCTGTGCGGGTCTCTACCATGGCCGGTGTTACCTTTCCTCATCCGGTGATTGACGCAGGCGATTGTAGCGCGGGGGCCGGCCCACCAACTCACGGGTGTCGGCCAGCAGCAGGTCGGCATCTTCGCTGGCAGGCACCTGGGCGGCCAGGTTACGCAGTGTGGTTGAGCCGTAGCGGGCGAGCTGGCTGATTGTCGATCCCGCCTGGATGCCGAAGATGCGCCAGTAGTCGGCGTGCGGCGGGTTGGTCCGTTCGAGCTCGTCGATAAGCTCGGCCAAAGGCTTCAAGCGCCCATCAGCTTCGTAGGCGGCGATGCCAAGCCGGTTCAGCGTTTGCGTCGTCAGGTCCGACGGCTGAAGCAAAGCCATCATCGAGTCGCGTAGCGCCTTGCCGCCGCGCGTGCTGCGGACATTGGCATGGCTGAAGACGGCGATAGCAGCCGCCAGGTCGGCGAGTGCCCAGGGGTAGGGTTCTGCATTGTCAATCTCGGGCGTCTCGGGCATCTCCGCCTGTATTCCTCGTATCATCCAGCCAGTTGGGACCGAACCGAAAGGGTATGAACCGTTGAGCAGCAACCGACCGCGCCAGGACTCCGGGTACGACCGTCGCGACGACGACATCCGCATCTCCCGCCGGACGGCCATTGCCGGCGCGGCCGGAGTCGTCGGCATTGCCGCGGCAGCCGTTGTCGCAATCCTACTCCTGGACGACGATGACGACGGTTCGGACGACGATGGGGCCCTGGCAACGGCAACGCTGGAGCCGACACCGATACCGACTTCGACCCTACCGCCAACCAACACCCCGGAGCCACCGCTACCGACGGCGACCGATGCCCCGACCGAGACGCCGACGCTGGAGCCTAGCGCGACGGAGGAACCGACAGCCACGCCAGAACCGCCCACGGCAACGCCGGAACCGACGGCGACGGCCACCGCGCCGCCAACGCCGACAGCCGTGCCAACGACCGGCTGGACGCGCCTCGAACCGGACGGCAGCCTGCCCGCCGGACGCCGGGATCATGCGCTGGTCGCGGACCAGGCCGGCAACCGCGTCTTCCTCTTCGGCGGCCGGGCCGGCACCGAGCCGCTGGCGGATCTCTGGCTGTACGACGTCAACGCGAACGTGTGGCAGGCGCTCGACGTTGACGGCGACGCGCCGGCCGCGCGCTTCGGCCACAACGCCATCTACGACGAGACACAGCAGCTGCTGGTTATCTTCGGCGGCCAGGCGGGCTCCGATTTCTTCAACGATGTCTGGGTCTTCGACCCGGTGGCCAATGTATGGGCCGAGATCGCCCCTGCCGGCGACGGCTCTGCGCCGGAACCACGCTACGGCGCGGCCGGCTCGGTGCGCGCCGGTGGCAGCGGGTTGTACGTCTCGCATGGCTTCACCGGCGATGGCCGATTTGACGATACCTGGCTCTTCAATGTCCAGACCGGAGCCTGGGACGATGTGACGCCCACCGAAGGCGGCCGCCCCGAACCGCGCTGTCTGACCCGTATGGCGACTGACCCGGATCGGGACCGCTTGTTGCTTTTCGGCGGCCAATCGAACGATGCGCCGTTCCTCGGCGACCTCTGGGCGTTCGACACAGAGGACAGCACGTGGACAGAGATCGAGACGAACAACCCGCCGGCCCGCAACCTCTTCTCGCTGGTCCGCAACCCGGTCAACGGCGAACTGATTCTCTTCGGCGGCGCGTCAGCGGACGGCCTGCGCGGCGACATCTGGTTCCTCGATATCGAGGAGGACACCTGGAGCGCCGAGGTGATCGACCCGACCGTGAGCGAGCTGATTCCGCCCCGCGACAGCCACGACGCCGTCTGGCTTGCGAACGCGGGCGTGATGCTGATGTTCGGAGGGCGCGACGACAGCGGGATGCTCAACGATCTGTGGATCTATGCTCCCTGACCGACGGCTCGTCGGCTTCGACGCCGGGCACGATCTCCTCCTGCGGCAGCGCTCCAAAGAGTCCAATCCTGCCGCCGCCGGTGTAGCGGTCCAGCAAGCCAAGCGACTCCAGCGCCAGGCGCACCGTCGGATGGTGCAATGCTCGTGGGTGTTTCTCCCGCCACCCGGCGCGTTCGAAGACATCCAGCACATGGCCGCGCACACCGGCCAGCAATAGCGTAATCCCGGCAACCCGGTAGCTCCGCAGGATGTCCTCGAGCAGGTCGACAGCGACAGCGTCGATATCGGCCACGCCGCTGAAGTCGAGGACGACCCAGCCGAGGTCTTCGCGGTCGGCGACGGCGTCTTCGATGCGGCGCGCCACCTCTTCGATATTCGCAAAGTACAGCGGCGCGGATATCTGGAGGATCAGCGTGTTCGGGAAGATCACCGCCTCGGGGTCGCCGCTGAGGCTGCGGAAGCGGTCTTCGAGCTCGTCGTAGCCGACCTCGACCGCATGCGGGTCGGTGCTGCGCCAGATGAAGACGACCAACGAAAAAGCCAGCCCGGCGATGACGCCCCACTCGACGCCGATGGCGAGCGTCGCGACGAAGGTCGCCGTGACGGTCAGGCCATCAAGCCGGCGCACATCGAAGTAATGCAACGCCTCGCGCACGTTGATCAACCCGGAGACGGCGACGATGATCGTCGCGGCGAGGACCGCGTTCGGCAGGTAGTAAAAGATCGGCGTCAGCACCAGCAGTGTCAGGATGATCAAACCGGCGGCGACCAACCCCGATACCTGGGTGCGCGCGCCGGCCTGGTAGTTGACGGCTGTGCGCGCGAAGCTGCCGGTCACCGGGAACCCTGCAAAGAAGGACCCGGCGATGTTCGAGAGCCCGAGCGCGTGCAGCTCCTGGTTCGCGTCGACGGCGACCTTCTCGCGCGCGGCGATGGTCCGGGCGATCGAGATCGACTGGACGTAGCCGATGAAGGTGATCGCAATCGCCGCCGGGACGAGATCGACGATAGCCTGCCGCCCTAGCTCCGGCAACGCCGGTGTTGGCAGACCGCGCGGGATGTCCCCGACGACGTTGACGCCATCGCTGTCGAGGCCAAGCGCCCAGACGAGCAGTGACCCGCCGGCTACCAGGATGAGCGGCGCGGGAAAGCGTGACGCGATGAGCAACAGGTGGGTCGGCAAGCGGGGCACATAGCGGCGGTAAGCCAGCAACGCCAGCAGGCTCCCAATGCCGATAGACGCCGTGATCCAGTGAATGTTCCCGAGCTCGCGGACAACCGCGATCATCGTCTCGATAGCCGAGCCGCCCGACTCGACATCCAGCCCGAGCAAATTCTCGATCTGTGTCAATGAGATGACGATAGCAGCGGCGGAGGTGAAACCGCTGAGGACAGCTTGGGAGAAGAAGCGCGCAATGAACCCGGCTCGCACCAGACCCAGCCCGAGCTGGATGATCCCGGCCATCAGCATCAGGAGCATCGCCAGGCCGATGTACTCACCGGTGCCCGGGTCTGCCAGCGCCGCGACGCCGGAGAAGGTCAGTAACGAAATGATCGCTGCCGGCCCGACGTTGACATGGCGTGACGATCCGAAGAAGGCGTAGACGATGGCCGGCACCGTTGCGGCATAGAGGCCGCTGCTGGCGGGCAATCCGGCGAGCAACGCGAAGGCCATGCTCTGCGGGATTAACAGGACGGTGAGGAGGAATCCGGCGCTGAGGTCTGCCCCGAGGTCGACCCGGCGGTAGTTCGGGAGCCAGTCGATTGCCGGAATGAAGCGGGCGAGGCGGCTGGAGGCGCGCGGTGGGCTGAAGCTGGTTGCGCCGGAGTCCTCAGCCACGGCGCAAGATCCGATCAATGTCGGGCTTGTCAATCATGCAGCCGGGCGCTTGCCGGCTGCCCCTTCGCGGCCGACGTTGCCGCGTCACCACACTCTGGTATCTGCTTGATCTACTCAACCCGTACGCGCGTCTCTCTTCACAATGCGCCAGGACACCCCGCCTACAGGGTACTCCTCGACAGCGCATCCGCCTATGGCACAAGCGCTTCGGCGCTCTCCCGAGGCGCCGGGGCAGCAGGCTGCCCGGCGCGGACGTCGACGCCTGCGGCAGCCAGCGCGTGCTGAACAGACAGGTGCCACATGTCAGCGCCAACGGTGTCGCCCCAGCCGGCCCGTAGCATCAGGTCCCGCACCGGCCCTTTGACACCGGCGAAGAGAAAGCGATGACCCGTCGGGCGGTACTGCGCCATCAGCTCTTCGAGCGTCTCCAACGCAACCGCATCGACATCGTTCACCGCCCAGAAATCGAGGATGACCCAGCGCGCCTCGGGCCGGTTGTGGAGCGCCTCACGGATGCGATCTTCCAGGAAGCCGCTATTGGCGAAGTAGAGCGACTCATCAATGCGGAGGATGACGGCTTGCGGATAGGTCCGGGCGTCCGGGTAGCGCAGGACGTTGCGGAAGACATTCTCCTCCGGCAGATAGCCCATCTCGGCCGTGTGCGGGTGCGCCGAGCGCCAGATGAAGATCAGCAGTGACACGGCAATCCCGGCGAGGATGCCTCGTTCGACACCGAGCGTCAGCGTCGCCGCGAAGGTGATGACCAGCGTCGCTGCGTCAGTGCGCCGGACGCGGTAGAGGTGGACGAGCTCTTGCCAGTCAACCAGCCCGGCGACGGCGACGACGACGATAGCCCCGAGCACCGCGCGCGGCAGGTAGTAGAAGAGGTCGGTAAAGAGCAGCAGCGTCACGATGATCAACCCGGCAGTGATGATCGACGCGAGGCCGGTACGCGCGCCGGCCTGGTAATTGACGGCGGAGCGCGAGAAGCCGCCGGTCACCGGATAGCCGCCGAAGAAGGCCGCGCCGATGTTCGCGATACCGAGCGCCCGCATCTCCTGATTCGGACCGACCCGCTGCTTCTCTCGCGCGGCAATCGACTGCGCGACGGCGATGGACTCCATGTAGCCCACGAAGGATACGGTCAGCGCAACCGGCACGAGCGCGCGCAGCGCGTCGACATCGAGCCCGGGCACGGTCGGCGTGGGCAATCCGGAAGGCACGTCACCGACAATGCTGACACCGTGGCCGTTCAGCCCGAAGAAATACACAGCAGCGGTGGCCGCCGCGACGACGAAGAGCGCGCCGGGCAACCTTCGGCTGACACGCCGCAGGCCGACGAGTGCCACGATGCTGATCAGGCCGATGGCGAGCGTCAACGCGTGGGTTTCTCCGGCATTCGAGACGGCGTCGGCGATCAGCAGGAAGGCGTTCTCGTGGCGCCCGATCTCTATACCGCTGATGTTCTTGATCTGGCTGAGCCCGATGATGATTGCGGCGGCCGAGGTGAAGCCGCTGATCACTGCGTGGGAGAGAAATTTCACAACTGCGCCGCCCCGGATCAAGCCAAGCCCGAGTTGGACGACGCCGACGAGCAGCGCCAGCAACAGCGCATAGCCGACGAACTCCGCCGAGCCTGGTTCGGCGAGCTGCTGAATACCCGAAAGCGTGAGGAGCGAAACGATCGCCACCGGCCCGACCGCCAGCTGCCTGGACGAGCCGAAGAGCGCGTAGAGCAGCAGAGGGACGGTCGAGGCGTAGAGCCCGACGACCGGCGGCAGCCCGGCCAGCGCGGCGTAGGCCATGCCCTGCGGGATCAGCATCACGGCCACGATGACGCCGGCGGTGAGATCCCCGCTCAGGTCGGCCCGCTGGTACGAACGCAACCAGCTCAGTGCAGGGATATAGCGCGTCAAGCGGTTCGATTCGATTGTTGCGAGCGGCTGTTCCGCCATGCCACATCAGTTCCAGGTCAGGACGAACCAGCGACGGCGAGAATCTCCGCTCGCCGCGGTTCAGGTCCACGAATTTCGTTGTCGAGTGAGGGCGCCGGGAGGCGGGCCGCCGCCACGCCTCCCGTACACAGTCAGGGTTAGTCGGCCGGTACGGCTTCCCGCTCGGCAGCGCCAGACTCGACGGGCTTGCCGGAGGCGCTCCAGTCAGCGAAGCTGCCCATGTAGTTCAGGACGTTGGTGCGTCCAAGCTTCTGCAGCAAGCTCGCGGCAATCGACGAGCGCACGCCTGTCTGGCAATGAACGACCAGCGGCTTGTCCGTCGGGATGTTGTCAAGCTCACGAGGGATGTATCCGAGCGGCACGCTCAACGCGCCAGGAATGTGACCTTCAAGGTACTCCGACGTGCCGCGCACATCAAGCACGTTGGCGGAGCTATTGGCGACCGCCTGCTCTACATCGTCAATCGAAACCTGAGTGACGGACTCCAGCGCGCGCTCTTCCTTGGCGTTCGCCCACGCTTGCACGATATCCGGCGTCCAGTAGCCGGCGACGTCATCGAGACCGATCCGCTGGAGGTCACGGATGGTCGACTCGACATCCCGCTCGTCGACGATCAGCGTGATTGGCCGGTCGTATGGCAGCAGCCAGCCGGCCCAGGTCAGGTAGGAGTTCGAGAACGGAATGTTGAGCGTGTCGGGGATGTGCCCGCCGGCGAAGGCGAGCTGCGAACGCATATCGACGACCGGCGTGTCGCTCGCGAGATACCGGTCGAGGGCTTCCAGATCGAGCCGCTCGGGCATGGGCTTGTCGGCGACGAGCGCCGGGCCCTCTTTGTTGATGCGCTTCATCTCCTTGAAGTAGAAGGGCGGCTCCGGTTGGCCATCGAGCACGCCGGCGACAAACTCATCTTCAGTTGTCGCCGTCAGTGCCCAGTTGAAGAGCTTCTCGTAACCGACCGTCGACTGCGGCACAGCGCCGAGGGCCTTGCCACAGGCGCTTCCGGCCCCGTGACCCGGCCAGACCTGGACGTAATCGGGCAGCTCCTTGAAGCGTTGCAGCGACTTGTAGAGCGTCCGCGCTCCGGCTTCCATCGTGCCGACGAAGCCAGCGGCGGTTTCGAGCAGGTCCGGCCGCCCGACGTCGCCAACGAAGACGAAGTCGCCGGTGAAGATGCCCATCGGCTCGTCCGCGCCTGCGGTGTCGGTCAGCACGAACGAGATGTGCTCCGGCGTGTGGCCGGGCGTATGCATCACGACGAGCTTGATGTTGCCGACCCGGAACTCATCGCCGTCGTGTACCAGCGTCGCGCCCGCTTCGTCGGCGAACTGGTACTTCCAGTTCTCGTCGCCCTCATCCGAGAGATAGAGCATCGCGCCGGTTTTCGCGGCCAGCTCGCGCGAGCCGGAGGCGCAGTCGGCGTGGATGTGTGTCTCGGTGACGGCGGTGATCTGCATGCCTTCTTTCGCCGCAAGGTCGAGGTACTGGTCGAGATTGCGGGCCGGATCGATCACCAGCGCGTCGCCGGTTGCCTGACAGCCGACGAAGTAGCTGGCCTGGGCGAGTTTGTCGTCATAGAGCATGCGTAGTAGCACGGTGCCTCCTCATTCATCTCTGGTCCGTTGTCGTTAACCCGCGCTCACCGGAAGCGCCCGTCGTATGCGAGTGGGCGATGCAGCGGCCGGGATTATGTTCTTGCCTGCTATTGTCGGCGCAGACAGCCTGTCGCGTCAATCAGATGGCCGCATCAGCGCCCTTCGCTATAGTAGATGCGGTGACAGCGCAGATGGTTACATCAGCGCGCATGGTGATCCATTGAAGGGCGCACACGTGACGGACGTCGGCAAACCCTGGGACATCG
Source organism: Chloroflexia bacterium (assembly GCA_030431755.1). Classification (GTDB taxonomy): domain Bacteria; phylum Chloroflexota; class Chloroflexia; order Thermomicrobiales; family CFX8; genus JAUIIK01. Next base: position 27,428 of record JAUIIK010000018.1, on the reverse strand, counting down.
ACCTCACGCTCTACGACGATGATCAGGAACTGCTCAAGGGTCTGCGGACGGGCGACCCGATGGCCTGCACCTGCTTCATGAAATGGTACGCCCCCGGCATGACGCGCCTGGCACTCCTGATGGTTGGCGACCCCGACGAAGCCGAAGGTGTTGTCCAGGACAGCTTCATCTCAGCCTGCGCGAAGATGGATACCTTCCGCGGCGACAGCGCCCTCAGTACCTGGCTCCACCGCATCGTCGTCAACACCTCGCTCGGCAGGCTCCGCAAACGCCGCCCGGAGCGGCTGCCGGAGGACCTTGACCGGCAGTACGCCAACCTGCCCGACCTGCTGATCCACAACGCAGACCAGCCGCTCGACAACGTGTTGACCGGCGAGCTGCGTGACGAGCTGAATCGGGCGGTCATGGAGCTGCCCGAAACGCTGCGGACCGTGCTCACCTTGCGCGAGCACGAGGGACTATCGACGCGGGAGACTGCCGAAGCTCTCGGGATCAGCGAATCGGCCGTCAAGGTGCGCCTCCACCGCGCACGCGCCGCGCTCCGGGACCGCATCGAACCGGCCTCGTAGACATCCCGATGTAACCTCCGGCCGCCGCGCCGCATCAAACTCCCAGAGACGCCGCGAGACAGGTCGCGTTGCGTCGACACATTCACACATGAACACGGGAGGAATCGTGAGCGAAGCATTTACCTTGCCACCGGTTATGGACGCGGAGCTCGTTGCCGCAACGCTGCAGACGCGACCGGAGGTGCGGCTGATCGATGTCCGGACCCCGGCGGAGTTCGAGAGCGCCCATATCCCCGGCAGCTACAACGTGCCGCTGGACACGCTCGCCGAACACCGGCGCGACATCGGCGGCGCGCTCGCTGGCCCGGCAGTCCTCGTCTGCCGTAGCGGCTCGCGCGCACGTCAGGCCGAGGCCGTCTTGCGCCAATCGGGCATGTCGCACCTGCATGTGCTCGATGGCGGTATCGTCGCCTGGCAGGCACGCGGCAAAGAGCTCAAGCATGGCTCACAGCAGAAGTGGGGCCTGGAGCGGCAGGTGCGCGGAGTGGCCGGGACATTGGTCTTCGCCGGCGCAGTTGGCGGATTGCTCGTCCACCCGCTGATCGGCGTGCTCGCGGTTGGAGTCGGAGCAGGCCTGGCCTTCTCCGCCGTCACCGACAGCTGCGCGATGGGCACGTTGCTGAGCAAGCTGCCCTACAACCGTGGCGCAACTTGTGACATCAACGAGATCATCGGCCGCTTGCAGGCGGAGCAAACCGCCCCGTCACGGACTGCATAGTGTCATCCGCGCCGCAGGCTGTAACCAGGTTTCTATCGTGGCCTGTATCGACGGCTGATGTCCGGCAAAGGAGCGCGTGCTTAGATTAATCCAGCACACCCGACAGAGCAGTCGGGCCAGTGCCTGAACACGTTCGATGTGTATCTCTTTCTGACGACGAAAGGAGTCTGATCGTCAATGGCAGATGAAAATGTCAAACAGCTTATCGACGGCCTCAATGCGGATCTCGCCGGGGAGCTCGGCGCGGTGATCCAGTACACGACCTACTCGGCGGTGGCCAGTGGTATCGAGCGGCCACAGCTCGTCGAGTTCTTCCAGGCCGAAGTGCCCGACGAGTTGGGCCATGCGCAGTTCCTGGCGGACAAGATCTCCGCGCTCGGCGGCACCCCGACGACCAAGCCGGACCCGGTCGAGATCGGCGCGACCAACCAGGATCTGCTCGAAGAGGTGCTCGAAGCCGAGACGCGGGCCATCGCCAACTACACCAAACGCCTCGAACAGGCGGACGCCGTTGGCGATGTCGGGCTACGGGTGCGGCTCGAAGACATCATCAGCGATGAGACGGGCCACCGCGAGGAGACGCTCAAGCTGCTGGGCAAGAATCGCGCCTAAGAGCGGGGGCAGCCCCGGTTCGTAAGCGCCAGATCAACAGGTCGCTCGTCATGAGCGGCCTGTTTTGCTTCTCCCTTTTGCCACGCTCGACAATTGCCTGACGGTATAGTTACGCCGGGTTACACAGGGAGAGGAACGGGTTTCGATGCCGTCGCACCGCATCAAGGTTCTGACGTTCGACGCCGACGGAACGATCTGGGACTTCCAGACGACGATGCGCGAAGCGCTGGCGGCATCATTGGCGGAGCTGCGCGCCGCGTTCTCCGACGAGGCAGCCGGTCTGGATGTCGACGACCTGTTGTCCCACCGGCAGGAGGCGGAGGTCGCCTTTCGCGGGCAAGCCATGACCATGGAAGGGCTGCGCTTCGCCGGCTTCATGCGCACGCTTGACGCGATCGGTGTCCGGGATGAGGCGTTGGCCCGCAAGCTCACCAGCGAGTATCTTGAGCGGCGTTTCGCAAACGCGCGTATCTTCGACGACGCGATTCCCGCGCTCGACCTCCTGAAGGAGCATTTCCGGCTCGGCCTGCTGACGAACGGCAATAGCTTCCCGGACCGCCAGGGCGTCGGCGAGCGCTTCGACTTCTCGGTCGTCGCCCAGGATCACGGCGTCTGGAAACCCGATGGAGCCTTCTACGATCTGGCCATCGAGCAATCCGGTCACGAACCGGCCGAGATCATGCACATCGGCGACAGCCTGGCCAACGATGTCCGCCCGGCTCGTCGGGCCGGGATGCAGGCCCTCTGGCTCAACCGCACCGGCGCAGAACCGCCGGCAGTCCACCAAGCGGTGGCGACGCTCTATTCGCTCCAGGAACTGCCGGCATTCCTGGGGCTGACGGGCGGTTGAGCGGCAACGCCGCTGGCACAGCGGCACGCTAGACCACCATGCCAACACAACCTACAACGCGTGGGCCGCTCGCCACCATCATTGCCGCCGACACCCTCTCGCGCCTCGGCGACATCATCACGCTGACAGCGATACCCTGGTTCGTGCTGGAGACGACCGGTAGCGCGGCCCGGACCGGGGTTACCGTCTTCGCCGCGGCGCTCGCGGTCGTCATCTCGCTCTTCTTCGGCGGGGCCATCGTCGACCGCATCGGCTACCGCAAGGCAAGTATCCTCGGCGATCTCGCAAGTGGCGCGACGGTCGCGCTGATTGCGCTCCTGCATCTGACGGTGGGGCTGCCCTTCGCGGTCCTCGTCGGGCTTGTCTTTCTCGGCACGCTGCTCGATCTGCCGGCCCAGGTTGCCCGGTACAGCGTCCTGCCCGATGCCGCAACACGCGCCGGGATTCCCTTCGAACGAGCCAATGCGTGGCTTGAAGGCAGCATTACCGGCGGCGCGCTGCTCGGTCCGGCGCTGGCCGGCGTACTGATCGCGGGCTTCGGAGCTGCCAATGTCCTCTGGCTCGACGTGGCGACCTTTCTGATCTCGGCAGCGCTGGTCGCCACGCGAGTTCCCGGCGACCTCCTCCAGGAAGATGACGACACGGTCAAGAGCGGGGTATTGCGCTCCCTCAGCGAGGGATTGCGCTTCGTGCGGCGCGAGCCGGTGCTCTTTCCACTGATCATCTTCCTGGCGGCGATGAATCTGGTGATCGGCCCGGTCGAGACATTGCTGCTGCCGGTCTACGCCGCCGAAGTATTTGACTCGGCGGTGGCGTTCGGTAGCATGGCCGCGACCCTTGCCGCCGGATCGCTGGCGGGAACGCTGCTCGCCGGCTGGATCGGCCACCGGCTGCCGCGCCGCGAAGTCCTGCTCTGCGGCTTCCTGCCTGTGCCGCTCGGCTTGCTGATCCTGTCACCGTTGCCGCCACTGGCGGTCGTGCTGCCGGTTCTGGCTTTGATCGGGCTGGGGTTGAGCCTGACGAACATGGTCGAGTACGCCGTCTATTTCGAGCGTATCCCCGGCTCAATGCGCGCCCGCTTGCTGGGCATCACCGGCGCGATCGGCTGGCTCAGCGTGCCCGTTGGCCGCATCGGCTTCGGCTTCATGGTTGAGCGCCTGTCGCTCGAGACCGCCTTGCTGCTGCTCGGCCTCGTGGCCTTGCCCATCCCGTTCGCTGTCGTCGCGGTCCGCAGCTTGCGGCACGGCCTGTCAGTTCAGACGCGGTAAGCCATATAGCAACGGACCCGGGCACGGCGTGACTTAGCCGTGCCCGGGTCCGCGTTGCATCGCTCAGTCCGCGACGACTTCAGCCGGCGTCGGCAAACGCCGTGGGGCGGCTTCCGCGACTGCCCGCTCCGACTCGACGTGGACGACCGGCACGAGGCGTTCGAGCCAGGCCGGCATCCACCAGTTGCGGTCGCCGAGCAGCTCCATCGTCGCCGGGACAAGCACCAGCCGAACGACGGTCGCGTCGATCAGGATCGCCAGCGCCAGGCCCGCGCCGAGCAGCTGGATCGAGCGGTCGGGCGAGAGCGCCAGAGCGGTGAAGACGACAACCATAATCGCCGCCGCCGCGGTAATCACCCGCGCAGTCCCGGCCAGCCCCTGCGCAACCGCGCTGGCGTTGTCGCCGCTGCGGTCGTATTCCTCGCGAATGCGCGAGAGCAGGAAGACCTCGTAGTCCATCGAGAGGCCGAAGATGATCGGGAAGAGCATCATCGGGGCCCAGGCTTCGGTTGGACCAACCGAGTCGATGCCGACCCAACCACCGAGCCAGCCCCACTGGAAGACCGCCACGAGAATCCCGAAGGTCGCGCCGATCGAGACCATGTTCATGACGACGGCCTTGAGCGGCACGAGGATGCTACGGAAGACGACCAGCAGCAACAAGAACGAGACACCGAGGACGACGCCGAAGAAGAGCGGCGTCCGTTCGATGAAGTAGTCCGAGAAGTCGATCTCCAGCGCCTTCATGCCGGAGACGAGCACAGCGCTCGATGTCCCGGCGTCGGGCAGAACATCATCGCGCAGATGGTAGACGAGCTCGGCCGTTTCCTTGTCCTGCGGCGCGGTCGTCGGGACGAGCTGGATGATGGCAAGCTCGCCGTCCGGGCTAACAGTGACCGGGCTGACGGCTGCCACGCCGTCGGTCGCGCGCAGTTCAGTCGTCAGGGCGTCGAGAGCCGCGACATCAGCCTCGCCGCCGGGCAGTTCGGAGACGAGCAGCAGCGGCCCGTTGAAGCCGGGACCAAACCCGTCGGCCAGGAGATCGTAGGCCTGCCGGGTCGTGTCCTCCTCCGGCCGGGTGCCGGCATCGCTGAAGCCTAGCTGGATGCCGAACAACGGGATTGTCAGGATGAGCAGGAATGCGCCGCCGGCAATCAGCGCGGCCAGTGGCCGGCGCTGGATCAGGCCGCTCCAGCGCTGCCAGAAGCGGCCCTCGCTGCCGGCTTCCACGCGCTTGCGATGCGGCAGGCCGAAGCGGTCGATACGTTCGCGGATGAAACCGAGCAAGGCCGGTAGAAGCGTCAGCGCGGCCAGCATCGTCATCAGTACCGCGCCGGCGATGGCGAGGCCGATGCCGCTGATGAAGTCGAGGTTCATCGTGATCAGCCCGAGCGCCGCCAGCATGACGGTCAACCCGGCGAAGAAGACGGCCCGGCCTGAGGTGTCGAGCGCTAGCACCGTCGCGCTCTCCGGATCATAGCCATCGTGCAGCGCGGTTCGGTAGCGGGTGAGGATGAAGAGGGCGTAGTCGATCCCGACGCCGATGCCGATCATCATCGCCACGGCGAGCGCGAAGTCGGGCATCCCGATCAGGTTTGTCCCGAGCATCGCCAGGCTCGCGCCGGTGCCGATGCCGAAGAGCGCCGTCAGAATCGGCACGCCCATCGCCAGCAACGAACCGAAGGCGATCAGCAGGATGACTGCCGCGCCGATCAGTCCGATGAATTCTGAGAAGGGCTCCGACTCGTCGGCGAAGATCCAGCCGCCGTACTCGATTCGTAGACCGTCTACCCCGGCAGCGTTGCCAAGCGCCACGATCTCGGTCGCGGCATGGTCGTACTCCTCAACCGGGCGGTCGGCGAACATGAGCGTCGCGTAGGCAACCTGCCCATCCTCCGATATCTGACCCGCCCCAGCGTCCTCGTAGGGCGAGACGAGTATGAGGTCGAGATCGCTGCTCGTGATGGCTGTAAAGTAGGCCTCCATCGGCGCGCGGACGGACGGATCGAGGACGCCCTGGTCAGCCTCGAAGACGATCTGCCCCTCCTCGCCGGCCCGGTCGTCGAAGCCGTGCTCTTCGAGCAGGTCGAAAGCGCGTTGGCTCTCCGAGCCGGGCAGCGCCGCCTCGGTGCGGAACTCGCCGCCGAACAGGACCCCGAGCGCGCCCAAAGAGACGAGCAAGGCCAGCCAACCGGCGACGACGAGCCAGCGGCGGCGATAGCAAAATCGCGCAAGGTGTTGGAACATGGTGAATACCCCTTCGTACCCCTGTGTCCCGGCGTTGGGCAACCGCCCCCGATGGCGGTCGTTTCGGCTCCAGCGCCGGGCTTACCCGTAGCCCCATTGCTACGGGAGGAGATGTTGAAGCGCGTCTGCGGCTTCGTTGCCGCCGCCGTTGCCCCATTGCACCGGCTCGCGACGCGCTCAACTGATGTTCTGAGGATATTCGCGCAGGCGGCTTGAAACGACCGGGAAGGCTTCAAAATCAAAGGTGGGGCTAACCCCACCACGCCCTCGGTGTCGTGCGTGCTATTGCGATTAACGGCGCTGTAGGACTCACTCGACTTCGTAGGGCTGGGGCTTGTCCCCAGCCGGTAGACATGGCTCTCAAACAGTGGCTGGGGACGAGCACCAGCCCTACGCTGGGCGTGGTGTGGAACCTCCTGGTATGTGAAGTGGAGAGGGAGTGGGTCGGCGGGTTAAGAGCAGGAACTTAACACGGCAGCCTGCAATTGGTCGCGCTAGCCGTCGAACCCCGCCGCGACGAGTGCCAACAGGCTCAGGCCGAGGGCGACGCGGTAGACGACGAAGACGGTAACCGGGCGGCGTTGGAGAAAACGGAGCAGCCCGGCAATGGCCGCGTAGCCGGTCACGGCGGCTGTCACGATCCCAACGATGAAAACGGCGAGGCTCACGTCGCCGAGGCCGTCAACAGCCAGCTCGGCCATCTGCTTCAATCCCGCCCCGGCGATCAGCGGGACACCGAGCAGGAAGGAGAAGCGCGCGGCGTCGGCGCGGTTGAGGCCGACGAACAACCCGGCCGTGATCGTCGTGCCGGAGCGCGACGCGCCGGGAATCAGCGCCAGCGTCTGGGCAACACCAATCGTCATGGCCTGCCGGAAGCTGATGCGGCTTTCACCGAGCGCCGGTCCGCCGCCGCGCCGGTCGGCAAGTTCCAACACCAGGCCAACGACGATCAAGACGATGGCTATGGCCACGATGGCGGCCTGGGAAACGGGGTTGCCATGGAAGGCGCGGTCGATGGCATTCTCGGCCAGCAGCCCGGCCAGCGCCGCCGGCACGGTGGCCGCGACGATGAAGAGCCCCAGCCGGGCCATCGGGTCATCCGGCAATCTGCCGCTGCGTAGCGTGTTCCGTTCTCGCAATAGTCCGGTCGGTATGGCGATCAATTCGTGGCGGAAGTAGATCAGGATTGCAGCCAGCGTCCCAAGGTGCAGGGCGACATCGAAGGCGAGCCCGAACGGCTCCCAGCCAAAGAGCCAGGGGATGATGATCAGATGGGCTGACGACGATATCGGCAGGAATTCGGTGAGCCCCTGAACGACCCCGAGCAGGACCGCCCTGAGGATATCCACAGTTAGCCTGCCACCTTTTCAACCTCGCGCACAGCGCCCCAGGAGAGACTCTCGCGCCACCAGAAGATGAAGCCCAGCACAGTCACCGGCAGGTAGAGCGCCGCGTGGACGACGACGGCATAGGAGAGCGCCAGCTCACGCGGGAACCCGAGCGGCCCGGCGACGACCAGGATCACGCCATATTCGAACGCCCCGACATAGCCCGGCGACGAGGGAATCAGTGTCGCCAGGTTCGCGACGGCGGTGACCATGAGGATGCCGAGCGGCGAGATATCCATCCCGAAGGCTTCGGCAACCAGCAGGTACATCGATGCCTCCAGCGACCAGGCGCAGACCGATGCCAGCGCCACGCCGAGCACCTCGTTGCGCCGTCGCAGGATGCTCAGGCCGTCGATGAAAGCCTGGGCCATCGGGCCGACCCGCTCGCCGACACGCTCCGGCAGCCGATCCAGCACGGCCCCGATGATCCGGTCGCGGGTGCCCGGCGCGAAGACGAAGACCAGCACCCCGGCAGTGATGATCGTGAAGAGCGCGACAGCCAGGTTGAAGACGGTCCGGAGGTCGCTGTTGAGTGCAATCGAGAGCGAGGCGACGGTGAAGAAGAGCAGCATCGTCAGGCCGTCAAAGATGCGCTCAACGGCGATCGTCGCCAGCGACGCGCTCTTGCGGACGCCGTGCCGGGTCGACAGGGCGTAGGAACGCACCAGTTCGCCGGCTCGCAGCGGCAGGATGTTGTTGGCCATGTAGCCGATAGTCACGACTGGGAAAAGCTGCGCAGGGCTGATCTTCGCGACACCGCGCAGCAGGTAATCCCAACGCGCCGCACGCACGCCGACACCGAGGAAATAGAGCCCGATGGCCGGCAGCAGCCAGATGTAGTCGGCCGACTTGATCGATTCCCAGATCAGCCCGAAGTCCTGGCCCCGCAGCGCCAGGAAGATAAAGAAGATGCTGATAACGAGCCCGAGCCAGACGCGCCATGAGCGCATGGGGATGATCACTCCACGGGGTTCGAACGACATCGGTTTGCGGAGCGCCGGGCCGTACCGGGCAACGCCCCGACACCAACCGCGAAGGATACCACCCGATCAATCACGAATCGCCCCGAAACGGCACGCCGGGCGACCCCGCTACGAGTCGTTATCCCGTGCGCGTTGGAGCTTGCGGCGGCCCGGTCCTTTCGAGCGCCAGAGCCGAAACGCCAGGGCGCCAGCGGAGACAACGAGCGCCGCGCCCAGATAGCGCTCGAGCGTCGGCTCGGTCGCCGGCGTGCCGAACAGCCCGGCCTTCTTGGGCAGGTAGACATCGTCGTACTTGCCTTCGGCGTTCGTCGCGCCGCTGATGATCTCACGTAGTCCCATGGTTCAATACCTCCCCTGCCTGTATTCGCCCGACATGCCTACGTGTCAGTCGTCTTCCGCAGGCCGAGGAAGCTCCTGATTCTGGCGTTGCGAGCAGCTTTCCGTTCGGCTTGTTCCTGGCGATCTCGCTGGAGCTTCCGTTTGCCAGGCCCAACCGTGCGCCAGAGTAGAAACGCGGTTGCGGGGAGAAATACCAGCGCCATCGGGTCCAGCAAATCCAACAAGCTCGCATCGGCGAGCGTCTGCGACGTGCGCTTGCCGGGCTTCGCCGGCGGAGCCTCGGGCTGCTGTCGCGCTTTCCTGCGAAATCTCATGTTGGTGCCCTTCGCGAGAGCTGCACCGTTGCACGGAATTCTCAGCGTACAGCCTTGATGACTACAAGGGCAATTCGTACGCATCTGGCCGTCAGGCGCCGACGCGCTCAGGTCGCGAGCTATCCGACTTCCAGGAAGTACTGCGTCCGGTTGAGCGGGTTCGGGCCGGTGCGAGGCCGCTCGGGAGGATCGTCGTGGATCGGCGTGTAGCGGAGGAAGCTGGACTCCCAGCTGCCCTCGCCGCGCGATAGTCGCGGGAGTTGCTGCTCGATGGCCGGCAGCTCGGCCGTCGGGATCTCGCAGATGATCCGGTGGAAGGGCCCGTCGGCGAAGGTGTCCTGGATCACGCCGCGACTCTTGATAAGCGCCCCGCAGACCGCGCCAACTGTATCCTCCGGCACGTCGAGCTCAAGCCGCTCAACCGGCTCGCAGACCTCGGTCCCGGCCGCTGCCAGCGCCTGCAACACGACCAGCGGCGTCAACTTCCGGAAATCCCCAGCTGTGCTCGTCGGCGAGGAGTACTGGACTGTCCGAGCTTCAGTGAGCGTCACGAAACAGTCGGTCACCTCCCAGCCGCGGACGCCCTGGGTCAACGCCTCGTAGACGGTCTCCTCGACCGCCCGGTAGTGGGCCGGGGGCATCGAGCCCATCTCGCGCACGCTGTAGCCGATACCGCTCCCGGCCGGTCCTGGTTCGAGCCGGACGCCGATGGTCGCCATGATCGGGTTGTCGTTCTCGCCCATCAGCTCCAGATGCTCACCGCTGCCGGTGGGCCGTTCGATGCAGATCGTCTGGCTCGGCCCAAAGGTGACGGCGACGCCGTAGTCGGCGCGCAACGTCTCCTCGATGACCTCCTTCTGGACCTCGCCGAAGAGCCGTACCGAGATCTCGCCGGCCTCGTTGCGCTGCCGGAGCGAGATCAGCGGGTCTTGCTCAGACAGCTCTTCCAGGGCGTTGCGTAGCTGCATCACCTGGCCGGCGTCGACCGCCTGAATGACGCTCTCGAGCGCCGGCGCAGGGAAGGCCGCCTCGAAGCGGCGTGGCTCGAGCTCCTCCTCGCCGATGACGTCGCCGATACGCGCCGAGCGCAGCCCGTGCAGCGCCGCGATGTCGCCGGCATGGACGGCGTCAGCCTGCGCGACCGAGCCGGACTCGAACGCATCGACTGCCGTGATGCGCTCCTCGACCATCTCGATCTCGTCGTAGCGGTTGCGGCGTTGGACTTGCACCTGCTGTCGCACCTCGAAGCGCCCGCCGAAGACACGCACGTAGACGAGCTTTTCGCCGCCCGGCTGGCGTTCGATCTTGAAAACCGACGCCGCCGCCGGAGCGTCGCGCGGGTCATCCGCCAGGGGTAGCCAGGCCTCGATACCGGCAAGTACCTCATCGATCCCGACGCCGGTCATCGCCGAGCCGAAATAAGCGGGCACCGCGTCGCCGGTCGCAACCTGCCGCCGTAGCTCCTGCTCCAGGAATGCCCGCCCCGGCTGTCCGTCGGTGCGGTCGAACTCGGCAATGACGCGTTCGCTCGACTCGGCCAGCGCCTCAACCGCCGGTTCTTGCCAGATAGGTTTGTCGCGACTCCAACGCACAACGCTGGCGCTGCGGTCGCCGAGTCCGGCCGCGGCGTTCATCTGGACGACATTCAGGCCGAGCTTCTCGCGGATATCGGCGAGGATGGCGTCACTACGCGCGCCAACGCGGTCGATCTTGTTAACGAAGATGAGCAGCGGCAGCCCGGCCGCCCTGATCGCCCGCGCCAGCCGCCGCGTCTGTGACTGGACGCCCTCGACGGCCGAGACGACCAGAACGACGGCATCGAGCACCCGCAACGAGCGCTCGACCTCGGCCACGAAGTCGCCGTGGCCGGGCGTGTCGATCAGGTTGACCTTGAGCTCGCCAAGCTGGAAGGAGACGACCGCAGACTTGATCGTAATCCCGCGCGCACGCTCAAGCTCCATGGTGTCCGTTTGGGTGGTGCCTTTATCGACGCTGCCGACGCTTTCGATGACGCCGGTCGCGTTGAGGATACGTTCGGTGAGGCTGGTCTTACCGGCGTCTACGTGGGCGAGAATTCCGATGTTGAGGATCGACATGCGCGTAACTTTCGTTGAAGAAGTGTTCGTAGCTTGCGTTCTTCAACGTCTGGCGCATGCGTCTCTCCATCTATCTGTGGCTGAATGCAGCGGATACGACCGACGGGCATCGTATCAGAACGCTCACAGGTCACGCTAGCGTCTAGCCGGACCGGGCCGGAACCCCGAGTTAGGAGCCATGCCATAATCTGACAGCGTCGCGCAGGCGCATTGGGCTGCTTTTGAGTGTGTAGGAATCGAGTCTATGAGTAAGACCGCGGTGATTATCGGTGTCTCTTCCCAGGACGGCTCGTACCTGGCCGATCTGCTGTTGAGCAAGGGCTACAACGTCGTTGGGACAATCCGGCGCAGCACGAGCCACACCCGCGAGAACATCGCCCATCTTGTCGGGGAGATCCAGATTGAAGCGGCTGAACTCGGCGATGTCGAGAGCATCTCCAGAGTCATCCGCGAGTCGCAGCCGAACGAGATCTACAACATCGCCGCGCAATCTGTCCCAGCCGACAGCTGGGGCCACCCCTACCAGACCGCCGACATCACCGGTGTTGGCGTCGTCCGGGTGCTCGAGTCCGCCCGCGTCCACGCTCCCGATGCGCGCGTTTACCAGGCGACCAGCCGCGAGATCTGGGGCGGCGTCGACGGCGACAGCGCCAACGAAGCGACGCCGATCAACGCCAACAACCCCTATGGCATCGCTAAGGCCTACGCCCACATGATGGTCCAGTGCTACCGCGAGTCCTACGGGATGCACGCCTGCGGCGGGATCCTCTTCAACCACGAGAGCCCGCGCCGCTCGCTGCACTTCGTGACCCGCAAGATCACGGCGGCGGTCGCCTGCATCAAGAACCAGGTCAAACAGCTGCCGGTCAACGAGCTCGGCGAGCCGATCATCAGCGCCGACCATATGCTGGCCCTCGGTTGGCTGGAGGCCGAGCGCGACTGGGGCTACGCCCAGGAGTATGTCGAGGCGATGTGGCTGATGCTCCAGCAGGAGAAGCCGCAGGACTACGTCATCGCGACGAACACCTCGCACACCGTGCGCGAGGTCTGCGAGATCGCCTTCGGACATGTTGGGCTGGACTGGCGTGAGTACGTCGAGTCCGCTGAGCGCTTCCACCGCCCGACGGAGATTGGCGCGCTCAAGGGAGACTACAGCGCCGCCAAGCGCGACCTCGGCTGGGAGCCGCGCACATCCTTTACCGACCTCATCACAACAATGGTCGACGCCGACCTTGAGCGCTTTACGTAGCTCCTGCTTCTTGGCCGCTACCCGTCCTGTGTTCCGGGCAATCGCGACGTGGTATTTCCGTAGAGGCGGAGTTCATCTCCACCCGCGAACGCCATCGAATCCAGAACCGGGTGGAGATGAACTCCACCCCTACCTTCGTCAGGTCGATCTCACCCGTTTCGTTCGAGATCATCGATCTGCAATAGAGGGATCCTCTCCCACCGCACCCAGTCGCCGTCCTCCACAATCCGGCCCCAGCCGGGGAACTCGGCGTGACTGAAGGTGACGATTGCTTGCTCGGCGGCGATGCGGGGCAGCAGATCCCGACGGCTGGCGATCATGGCTTGTAGATCGCGTCCTTCTGACTCCGAGATGATCCAACCCATGTGGGCTAACTCGAACCAGTAGTGGACGAGATCACCGAGGTGATAGATGGATTCTCCGTCTGACTCGCCCCTGACGATGTGGTGCCCGGGCGACTCCCCGGGGGCCGGAAGCAGTGTTATGCCAGGAGCAATCGCCGTCGGTCCTTCAATAAGTTCGAGCAGGCCAGCCCTCTGGATCTCGTCCAGGCGCGGCCACATCTCCTCGAAGGTCCAGCGAAAGAAGACCGTATCGGCATCGGGTGGCGGGACTGCCGGACGCTCTTCGGGCTCCAGCCAGTCGGCGGCTCCGAGATAGTGCCGGGCATTCGGGAAGCGCGGTCTGTACTCGCCATGCTGCTCGATCGTTAGCCCGAGACAGTGATCGAAGTGGGCATGGGTGATGACGACGTGTGTGACCGCGTCGTTTGCGACTCCAAGGCGTTCGAGCCCTGCCCGCAGACCCGGGCTGCTCGACCAGTGCCGGTAGTCGTCCTCAACCTCGTTGCGCAGGCGCGAGCCGGGTTCGTCGATAAGCGGGTCGATAACTAATGTGGCTTGGCCGGACTGGATGACTGCGGAAGACATGCTGAATGGCACCCATTCGGCGTCTGCCAGCTCGGGTAGCGCCTTACGCCAGGTTGTCTCGTCGACGTTGAGATCGATGGTGGACGGTCCCGACATCTCGAGCTCCAGCGAAACCGTCACGTTTCCGATTCGGCGAGTGGAAGTGAAGTCGTCCGTGTCGGCGCTCAATGGCTACTCCCCGGGGAGCTGATAGCGGTATAAACTGGCAGCGGGTATGATCAGCCGTGCAATCTACTGGCCGCTGAGTAAAGAGAAATAGTACGACATGATCCAGCCGACTCCGGTTACGCCGGTTTCCTAGTAGACCGTCCACAACGCAACCGAACGTAACCTGAGGAACATTCCAGGCGGGTATCTTCTGCATGGCAGGTTGCCCGCGCCTGAAAGGCTGAACAATCATGAACGATGGACTCATCGACGGCTTTCGATACAACACCTGGGCCACCCGCGAGATCATCGCGGTATGCAAGGGCCTGACGAAAGAGCAGCTCGACGCGACCGAGACCGGCGCCTACGGCAGCACCCTCGGCACCTTGCGACACTACATCGCCTCAGAGGCCGGCTATCAGGCCCGGCTCATGGGCGATGAGCCAAGCTGGGATCACCTGGCTGGCGACGAGCCCGATCTGGCAACGCTCGCGGCGCGCGTCGACGAGCTGGATGCGCGCTGGGAGCGCTTTCTGGCGACGCCATTCGACGCCGAGCGGACATTCCTGATCACCTGGCACGACGGCATACCCCGTGACGTGCCGGCCGGGGTGATTCTCATGCAGGCGCTGCAGCACGCTATCGAGCATCGCTCGCAGATCTGCACGATCCTGACAGCGATCGGCGTCGAGACGCCCGACTACGGCAGCAACATGGGCCTCTGGGACTACGCCGAGGTCACGAACCGCGCGCCGCGCCATGAGGTGTAAGTTGCGGTGACTACTGACTAGTCCATGAGAGCACGTCAACGTTGAGATGCCGGCCGGAGCGGGATAGTGATCTCACCCATATTTGAAAGTGTGCGCTCGGATTCCCAATGATAAAGGGTGTCCGGCTCGGTCTCTGAGAGTATGGGCCGCGACAGGCCGGTTGACGTGAGTTCCAGCGTCAGCGCGGTTGCTTCGGGCGACACTGCGGGCCAAAAACTGCAGTGCATGCGCCAGGAGTGACCGCGTGGACGTGCTTCGAGTTTGCGTGCCAGCCAGCGTCCCACGATAGGAACACCGCGAGCAAGAAGCATGGGGCGGATATTGGGCTTTTCTCCGCCGCCACTGCCACCGCATCCCCCGCCGATGAAGGTAGTTGCATGACCGTCTGACACGCGCCATCGTAGATGCGGCATTGGGCCCGTCGGGCCACGCCAGTCAACCCGGATGTTGACCACAAAGCCAGTGCTGTAACGCTCGAGCGTCATGACTGAAACGGCCACATCTTGGCATTGCAGCTGTTCAACTACCGGGATGACTTCCTGAAGTGTTGCAGCGGCAAGCGGCTCGGGATCCACTGTGCTCACGACGATCCTCCTGCCCTATGCCAATGAGTACTGCGCTGTCGACGGACCGCCGAGTACCTGCTCGCTATTCCAGACAGGCGCCCCCTGACGATCATAGGCAACGTCATTCAGGAGGGCGAAGGTGAATGTCAGCGAACGGGCGTCGGGAGCCAGCGCGGGAGCAAAGCAGTAGACATTCCGAAGCGCGATCGCTCCGTCTCCCTGCCCACCACCAGAACCTGCTCGCTGTCGGCCCGAGTAGCGATTGCCTCGGTCGTCGACCAGGACGCCAATGGTCAAACCGCCACGAAGCAATGGAGGCGGCTCCCAGTTAGTTCGCGAGACTGTCGAATCAGGCCGTTGCCAGGGCGACTCAATCAACATCACTGCCACGAAGCCCTTTGCATAGCACTCGATAGACAGCAGTGTGGCTTTCATTTCTCCGATGTATTCAGTCTCGCCGACAGGTACGATTCGCTCGAGCGACATGAGAGTGAAGTGCTCATAGTCAAAGAAGATGTCTGGCGTCGGAGGAGCCATGCACAGCTCTCAGTCATTGTTCGAAGTGGCTGTTGGGAGTATATAGCATTCCGTGTCGGACGTGCGTTCGAGCGTGACGCGATGGATCGTCAGCCGATGTACAGATAGGCAAGGATCCCGAGAGCTACAAGCAGCGGCAGCGTGCTGTTGACGACGGCCTGGATGTTCCAGTCCGACGACTGCGGCCCGGCGCTGGCCCGGCCGCCGAAGAACCCGCCGCCGACGGTGTTGAAGCCATCGCCCCGAACGCCGGCGAACTCCGACCATGAACCCGATTCGCTCGCGTTCGGGGCAGGGGTGAATGTCAGCGCCAGGGCAAGCCCGCCTACTACGACAAGTGCAACTGCCGCGATCACCAGCCGGTCGCCACCGACGGCCGCGTTGACTACGAGCGCGATGATCAACGTAGTGAGCGTCAGGCCCACCCCGACCGCCACATAGCGCAGTAGCTGCAACATCACCGGCCTCCTCCGCCTGAATACACTGTCTCTACTAAACCTAACGGATGATCCGCAGTTCTGTAACGCTAGGCTCCAACCGGAAGTGACAATTTGGCACGCGGCTAGCGCTACGCTAGACTCTATCCGAACACATGTTCGGCGCACGTACACTATGCCGAGGCTGGGCGTAGTCTGTCGCCTCTTCGGCGAATAGTTAGGAACAAACATATGGATCTGCTCGACCGAATGTTGAAACACGACCGCTGGGCGACAGCGGAGTTCATTGCTATCTGCCGCGAGATGCCCGACGAGCAGCTCGATCATGAGTTCGACATTGGGCACAAGACGATCCGGGAAACGCTCGACCACATGACCTATGTCGTCGGCTTCTGGTGCCGTCTGATGGAAGGCGAGCCCCACGCAGCCCCGCGCGACGATCTGTCCCTGGACGGTTTGGCGGAACGGCACGAGCGCAACTACGACCGCTTCGAGCAGCTAGCGCGCCGCCTCGTCGATGAGGACCGGCTGGATGAGACATTTGTCGACCACTACGACATCGTCCAGTCCTTCGGCGCGACCATTCCGCAGGTTTGCTACCACAACGCGATCCACCGCAGCGATCTGCGCCACATCCTGGTTCGACTGGGGGTGGAGCTACGCGGCGACTACGACCCGCAGGAGTGGGAACATTTCACGGGCATCCTGTAGACCGCGCTTGAACCCCAATAAACCAAGCAACGTTATGTGAACGTGTAAAGAGCCGTTCTGAAACGGCGGACATGCATTGCAACGAAGGCGGGCATACTCGGATGGCAACGATATATCGACAGGTAGAAGAACTCCTTAAGAGCATGCCCGGCACCGTCGAGGAAGCGCCGTTCGGGCCCGATACTCGTGTCTTCAAGGTCACGGGGAAGATGTATGCGCTCTTGTCCGCCGAACCGGAATCCGCCACGGTATCGCTCAAGGTCGATCCATTGGAGGGCGAGGCACTACGCGAGACGTGGAAAGCCATCACCCCCGGTTACCACCTCAATAAACGGCACTGGATCACGGTGCTCCTCGACGATACCGTGCCAGACGCGCTTCTAGCCGACCTGATCCAAGACTCGTACGACCTGGTCGTCGCTGGACTGACCCGCGCCGCCCGTGCGTCTCTGCCCTCGAGTTGACGCTCAACTCAACGCGCTCGTCAGCCCATGTGCAACGCGACTAGCGGATCTTTCCGGGAAGGGGCGGTCCCTCCCCTGGAGGGCCCCGCCATATCGCCGCTTGCTGAGTCAGGCTGGCTGGCAGAGGCTTCTGTTCGCACAAACACTCCCGCCGCTTCGAGACGTTCCATCTCCGACTCGTCGACGCCAAGCTCGCCAAGGACATCGGCGGTGTGCTGATCAAGGTGCAACGATATCTGAACAGTTATCCCCAAGAACCCTGGCTTCTAAGACAGCCTGGTCGCACTCTATCGGTCGGTGACATCCTCGCCACTCGGTGCCATGCCCATTTCGCGAATGCCGGGATTGAAAAGCAAGCTCACTGTCGTCACTAGATAGCACGTCGCGATGATCAAGAGCGTGATGCGGAGTTCCAACCACTCCAGCGCATATCCGGCAAGCAATACGCCCAGCGGCATCGCAATGTACGCGCCAGCAGTGATCGTCCCGAAGACGCGGCCGCGCATGCCTGCCGGGATTCGCTCATACCCAATGGTCTGCATGAGCGGGTTAAGGGGTCCGGCGGCGATGCCACCGACGGTGAGCGCGGTTACCGCTATGGGGAGGCTCGGCGCCGCTGCGAGGATCCAGAAGGGTACTCCCACGACGATGAATGATCCGATAAACGTGAGTCGGCGCGACAGCTTATGACCAATCGCCCCGAAGAGGAGCGCTCCCACCAGTGCACCTCCACCAAATGCAGCAATCATCAATCCAAGGGCGAATGCGCTCCCGAGAATGTCACTGGCATAAACGGGGAGGACAACCGCAAAGATTGGCGCATCGAGGAAATTCGTAATCATGACGGTCAATACTATCGCTCGCACCAGTGGATCACTCGCGATAAAGCGCCAGCCGTCGAGAAGTTCTTTCAGATACGCCTGCGGAGCGACATCGGCGTCCGGCTCTTCGCCTGACGTCTGACGCGGTACGCCCACAGCGATGATGGCAGCCGAGAGCACGAAGCTGAGAGCATTCAGCCAGAGTGCGCTCTCCGTGCTCCAGATGGCCACAATCACGCCTGCCAATGGTGCGCCGACAAAGGTCGATCCTCGCTGAATCGCCTGCATCAGCGACGTTGCCCGTTCGAGCTGCATATCTGCATGCTGAGCGACATCGGGCACGAGCGCGGAGCGCGCCGTGGTTCCCGGGGCATCTAGCAATGCGCCGAGAAAGACCAACATGAGTAGATACCAGAAATCGAGGCGATCCAACGTGTAGAGCAGCGGAATGGCTGCAACCGCGAGGCTACTGGCAAGATCAGAGAGGATGCTCATGCGTTTGAAACCGACGCGATCGACGAGTGCGCCGCCAAAGAAGCTCGCGAGAATCGCGGGAAGCAACGTGAAGAAGGCGGCGAGGCCGGTTTTGGCAGCGCTACCGGTTGTTTCCAAGACGAACCAGGGGATAGCGATGTTCGAGAAGACATTCCCAACCATCGAGACAGCGTTCGCACTCAGAAGCGCGAAGAGCGGGACGCGGTCGCGTGATCGGACACTCAATGGGAGTGGTCTGACGCTGGCGCTTTCTCTGCCGATTCGGCCCGCTCCAGAGCCTTGGCGCGCCGTTGTCGCTGGGCGGGAATGAGGTCGCGGGGATCCTGTACCGGAGGCCGTGGCGGCTGCGCCAACTGTGCGATTGCCATATCGAGCCAACCGAGTTCGGCTTCAAGCCGTGCCTGCATGTACTTCAGAAGCAGCATGCCGTATTCGCTGATACTCGAGACGCCGTTTGTCGGCCACTTCTCTAGACGGTCCACGAGCTCGAGTGATTGCTCCCGCCGCAGCTCGAGGTGGTCGATAAGGGTTGCTCGGTCTTCAGGCATCGCAGATCCCCAGAAGCCCATCTTCAAGAGCAGCTCATCCTGGGTGGGAATCGGGTAGGCGGAATGCGTGCCGAGCCACTCCGAGAGCGCCTCCCATCCGGCGGCTGTCAGATCGTGGAGCTTGCGTTTGCGTGCTCCGGTGTTCGCTTGTTGGGACTCGATCAGCCCCTGGCGCTCAAGCTCCCGCAGGCGTGGATAGATACTGCCGAAACTCAATCCGGAGAACAGTCCGGCACCGCCTGTTTCGACTTCTTCTTTGATGTCATAACCCGAGCAAGGGTAGAGGCTGATGATGCCCAGGATGACATGGTCAGCGGATACGGTCACCGGTCACTCCGATTCTTCAACGTCGCTAATATATCGTATAGATATATCATCACGATACATATCGTATGCGGCACTGTCAATCGGAGTGGAAAGGTATGCCCCAACGCGGTGGGAGCAAAAGGTGACGTGAGCTAATGAAGAGCGCCACGGTGATCCAGAGCGAACGCCGGAACGGGTTCGGCCTGAAGTTCTCGTCAACCCAGATACCGAAACTCGCTCGTCTCAAGAACCGTCGCTTCTGGGACTCTTTCGAGGCTTCGGTCGTTCCATGGATTCGCGCGGGTTTGGGTGTTCCAAGACCCCTTTCACAATCTACGTCTCACAACCTTGCTTTAGGGACAAGGATCGAGACGCAATCGGTAGATTGGTTCCCCACCTTCGGTCTCATGGAATCGACCGGTGGGACGAAACCCTGCGCGCGTGTAGAGCCGTTGTGCTGCGACATTCTCCGGGTGCACCGTGAGTGACACGCTTCGACACCGGGGAAATTGGTCACGCAATAGCGTCTGGATAGCATCCAGTGCCAGCTGGCCATACCCCCGTCCCTGATAACGGTGATCAATGAAGAAGTGGTAGAGCCAGTAGATTTCGCTGCTATCGGGATCAAATACGAGATTGAAGTAGCCGACCATCACGTCATCGGCATAGATGGCATAAGGTCTGGTCGGCAGTCCCTGCGGCTGAATGTAGGCCTTAGCAAGTGCCACTGCGGCGGGTGGTGACGTGCCAGCAACAAAATGCTGCTGATGCGGGTGAACCGTGAGCGTGAGTGTTTGACGCCAGTTCGCACGGGTAACAGGCTGTAGCGTCACTCCGGACATCAACGACACCGTACCTCTTGCTGTCGAACCGGGTGCCCCACCAGCATTACGCTGCGGATGAGTGCTCATTGTCCGAACCACCGCATGGTGGATCAGGTTAATTGCGGGATCACGTCCGCGCGCATGATGATGCTGGCTGCTTCGAGACGCTCCATCTCCGCCTCGTCGACGCCAAGGTTCCCGAGCACGTCGGCGGTGTGCTGGCCGAGAAGCGGCGGGGCCAGCATCTGGCCAGGGGTGTCCGAGAATTTCACGGGCAGGCCAAGCAGCCGGGCAACGCCCATCGTCGGATGCTCGACATCGACGACCATCTCGCGGTGCTTGATCTGTGGGTGCTCCAACGCCTGCTCGATGTCGTAGATCGGGCCGGAGGGCAGCCCCGCACGGTTGAATATCTCGACCCACTCATCGACAGTCTTCGTTTGCAGCTTCGCGCTGATGAGGTCTGCCAGCGCCTCGCGGTGCTCGTAGCGCCCGCCGTTGTCCTGGAAGCGTTCGTCCTCCAGCAGCTCCGGCGCGTCGATAATCTCGCACATCTGCGGCCAGCGTTTTGCCCCGGCCGCGCCGAGCGTGATGTAGCCATCGCTGGCCCGGAAGACACCGTACGGCGAGTTGATCGGGTGGTGATTTCCGGCTGGCGGGGGCACTCCAGCGCCGTTGAGATAGCGGGTGGCCTGAAATGCCAGCATCCCAACCATGCTCTCCAGCAGCGACGTCTCGACCCGCTGCCCCTTGCCGGTGCGCTCGCGGGCCTGCAGGGCTGCAAGCGCACCATAAGCGCCAAAGAGCCCGGTCAGCAGATCGGCGATCGGGATGCCGACCCTCACCGGCGGGCCGTCCTCGAAACCGGTGATGCTCATCAGCCCCGAGAAGCCCTGGATGATCTGGTCGAGGCCGGGGCGGTCGGCTACCGGGCCGTCCGCGCCGAAGCCGGAGATCGAGAGGTAGATGATGCCGGGGTTGGTCTCCGAGATGCGGTCATAGCCGATGTTGAGCGCTTCCATGACGCCCGGCCGGAAGTTCTCGATGACGATGTCGGCGTCGGCCGCCAGCTTGCGGAAGAGCTCCTGGCCCTCCGGCACCTTGCAGTCGATGACGACCGAGCGTTTGTTGCGATTGGCCGAGAGGAAGAAGGCGCTCTCGTCATTGAAGAAGGGCGGCCCTGCGCCGCGGCCGTGGTCGCCGTGCGGCGGCCACTCGACCTTGATGATGTCGGCCCCGAGATCCCCGAGCCACATCGCGGCCGTCGGCCCGGCCAGATGCCGGCCCAGATCGAGCACGCGAATACCTGCAAGCGGCGTCGTTGCATTGGCAGTCGCTTCTGACACGGATCGCTCCAATCATACGTTCTACACATAGTCGGCAAGACAGAGTACGTCGATCTCACTTATCCGGCGAAGTCGACGGTCGTTCGTCACGAAGACATCCGCACCTGCCCCAATACACGCCGCGACCTGCAGCGCGTCCGCTGGCCGCAGTGTGTTGATTGCTCGAAGTGAACCAGCGAGCCAGGCATCGTCAGCGTGGATCGGGATGATCGCCAAGTTCTCAATTGACTCGAGAAATCCAGAGTACAGATAGGCGACGTCGGTCAGTTGCTCGCGAATTGGTTTCACGGATATCTCCATCAGAGTGATGACGGATGTCACTCCTTGGGCGCCACCTCCAAGTCGCTGAAAGACCGTTTCGGATACCTCGCCAAATTGTGGATGATCTTCGACGAAGTAGATGAACAGCGACGTATCCAACCCCAGAACCGAGTACGGGCTCAGCGCATGATCTAGTCCTGCCACGCATCACGTTCCTCATTGATGTAATCCTCCACGTCGACATCCGCCCAGACCTCTTTGTGGAGGCCGCGCAGTTGAGCGAGAATGTCATCAGGCTTTGGAATCATAACGAGCAACCCGTCCCGCACGGACACGATCAACTGATCGCCCGGTTCGATTCCGAGCGCTCGTCGCGCTTCGGCCGGAATCACGATCTGGTTGCGACTACTGACTTTTACGGTGGTAGTCATGGATGTGCCTCCGCATGGTTGTCGAATTCGGATGCTAAGCAAATCGTACCAATCGCTTAGCGGCCCTTCCATTCCGGCGTGCGCTTCTCGAGGAAGGAGTGAACACCCTCCATGAAGTCCTCGCTCATGTAGGCCTTGAGAATCAGATCCTCGTAGCGCTCCGGGCCGCGTTCGTCGAGGATACGGCGCACCGTCTCCTTGAAGGTCTGGATCGTCAGCGGGGCGTGACCGGCGATCGTCTGAGCCAGCTCGTGGACGCTCTCGTGGAAGGTATCGGGCTCGAAGATATCGTTGACGAGCCCCGCGCCGTGCGCAGTCTCAGCGTCGACCATGCGCGCTGTGAAGATGATTTCCTTGGCGCGCGCCGGGCCGAGCAGGTCGATCATCCGGGCCACCGTGCCGGCCGCCAGCGTGTTGCCAAGCGTCCGGGAGATTGGCACGCCGAACTTCGCGTCCGGAGTACAGACGCGCAGGTCGCAGGCCAGCGCAATCGACGCCCCGCCTCCAACGGCGTAGCCACGGATCGCCGCGATCGTCGGCCGCGGAAAGCGCTCCAGCTTCTCCGTCACCATGCTGATGCGCTGCTCGTACTCGATCGCGTGCTGCGGGTCGGTGAACTCCTTGAACTGATTGATGTCCGTCCCCGCGACGAAGGCCCGATCCCCGGCGCCGGTCAGCACCAGCACCCGGAACTCATCGTCGTCGGCAAGCTCGTCACAGACCCGCGCCAGCTCTTCCCACATATCGAAGGTCAGCGCGTTGCGGGCATCCGGACGGTTGAAGGTAAGCCAGGCGACGCTGCCATCCCGCTGAAACAAGATATCGCCGCCGAGCCGCTCTTCGACCTCCGTCGTCATCATTGTTGTCATCTTGGCTCCATTGTCAGTAATTCGAGCGTTAGTGGGTTGATTCTAGTGTAGGCGGGACATGGAGCGGCTCCCTCCCCTGTCCCCGCCCTCGATGTCGAGGGAGGGGGTTTAGGGATGCAGATTGAGTTGCCCATGAAACTTGTCACTGTCGCATAGATCCCCCTCCCTTGGTTTCGAGGGAGGGGACAGGGGAGGGAGCTTCCCCGCCCGTTTACGACATTCTTCCGATATGCGCCCGTGAGCGCGCCTCCTACGATGAAAGTGTCGGACGCTAGCAACATGCAGAGAAAGGTGAAGGAGCCGACCGATGAGCGCCACCCGGGCAGAGAGCAGTGCGTGCGAGAAATTCGTCGAGGTGGGTCCACTGGAAGGCTTGAAGAATCCGACGATCGTCTCCGGCGGGAGGCATGGCATCGCGGTCTTCATCAGTGACGGCGAACCCTACGCCGTTGATAACCGCTGCCCGCACATGGGGTTTCCGCTCGCTCGCGGCACGGTTCGCGACGGCATCCTGACCTGTCACTGGCATCACGCCCGCTTCGACCTGGAAAGCGGCGGGACCTTTGACCCCTTCGCCGACGATGTGCAGGTTTACGGCACAAAGATCGAAGACGGCATCGTCTACGTCAACATCATTCCGCCGTCGACGGACTGGAAGGCACGCTGGTTGAACCGGCTAAGCGACGGACTGGAGCAGAACCTCAATCTGCTGTCGGTCAAGTCCGTCCTGGCGCTGCATGAGAACGGCGTCGATGCGAAGGAGATCGTCGGCGTCGGCGCGAAGTTCGGCGCGCGCTACCGCGAATCCGGCTGGCAGGCTGGGCTGACGATCCTCTCGGCGATGAACAACATGCTGCCGCATCTCAAATCCGATGACCAGGTACTGGCGCTCTACCACGGTATGGTCAACGTCGCCCGCGATTGTGACGGGATGCCGCCCCATTTCAAGCTTGATGAGCTGCCGACCGAGGGCGTGCCGCCCGCACGGCTCAAGACCTGGTTCCGCTACTTCGTCGAAGTGCGCGACCGCGACGGGGCCGAGCGCGCCCTGTTGACGGCAATTAATGCCGGGCTGGAGCCGGAGCAGATCGCCGACATGCTGGCCGCCGCCGCGACCGACCACTACTTCCTCGATGGCGGCCACAGCTTCGACTTCGTCAACAAAGCCTGCGAGGTCCTCGATTCGATTGGCTGGGACCAGGCCGACGAAGTCCTGCCGAGCCTGATTCCTTCGTTGACCAACGCCAATCGCTCGGAAGAGCTCAACTCCTGGCGCTACCCGATCGATTTGATCGAGCTGGTCGAGCATGCGCTGGAGGACCTCGACGAAGCGCTCGATGCGCCGCGCCGGGATGACTGGTTCGACGATATGCAGGCGCTCGCCGATGTCCTGCTCGGGGATGACCCGCAAGCCAGCGTCGAGGCCGTCAGCGCCGCGTTGGCCGACGGCGCGCCGCTGACCGACCTAACGCTGACGCTCAGCTACGCTTCGGCGCTCCGTATCGCGCGTTTCCACACGTCGAACGAGTTCGCCGACTGGATCACGGTGCTCCACACCTTTACCTATAACAACGCCGTTCACCAGATGATGCAGCGGTCGCCGTCTCAGGAGCTCGTGCGCGGGATCTACCATGGCGCGATGAGCATCTATCTGGACCGTTTCCTGAACATGCCTGCGGCCCGCCTGCCGGAGAACCGCAACCTCGACCGCGAGCCGACCGACGCTGACGCATTGCTGGCGAAGCTGCTGGAGCTGACCGACATCGAACAGCGCGTCGATGAGTCGGCCATGGTCGTCTGGCGTTACCTGACCCAGGGGCACGACCCGAAACCCCTGATCGCAACGCTCGGCCATGTGCTGCTGCGCGAGGATGGCGAGTTCCACTCCTACCAGATGCTCGAGGCCGGCACCCAGCTCTTCAACGAGCTGCGCGACTTTCAACCGGAGGCAGCCAACCGCGTCATGGTCGCCATGGCACGCTATCTGGCGGCCAAAGCGCCGACGTCGCGAGCGATGCTCCAGACGGCGAAGACGGCGATCCGGCTCCACCGTGGCGACAACATCTACGAATCGGAGGAAGACAGCGCGGCGATGGCGGCTGACTGAGCCGCCGGACACCACAGCATATCTCTCCCATACACCCCTTCCCCCTTCCCGAAGCGCCGGGTCGTGCCCTCAGGGCCGCCGGCGCTTCGGCGTTTCAACCCGTTTGGGGTACTGGCGAGGCTTGGGTAAGATGCGACGAACATTGAGGAGGACGGATGAAGACAGCAGACGTTGTCGTTATCGGCGGCGGAGTCAACGGAGTCAGCACGGCGTTCAACCTCGCGAAGCTCGGGGCGGGGCAGGTCGTCCTCGTCGAGCGCGGCGAGCTCGGCTCCGGCGCGTCCGGCAAATCGGGCGCGCTGGTCAGAATGCACTACACCAATCCCTACGAGTCCAAGCTGGCCTATGAGAGCCTGAAGATCTTCCAGAACTGGGCCGAGGAGATCGGCGGCGACTGCGGCTGGGAGCAGCCCGGCTTCGTCGAGGTCGTCGCGCCAGGTCATGAAGACGAGCTGGCCGCCAATGTCCGTGACCAGCAGGAAATCGGGATCAACACCAGCATCGTAACGACCGCTGAACTCTCTGAATTGTTCCCGGAGATGTTCGTGGACGATATCGGAGCGGCGGCTTACGAACCGGAGAGCGGCTGGGCCGATCCGAACGCGACGACCCAGGCGTTCGCCGAAGCCGCGCTGGCGCACGGCGTCGAGATTATGACGCGTTGCGAGGTTATCTCGATTCTCACCCAGGACGGCAAAGTCACCGGCGTCCAGACGACCGATGGACGGATCGACACCGACACGGTCGTCGCCGCGCCGGGCATCGGCGCAGGGCAGCTGCTCGACCCGCTGGGCCTCGACCCCGGCCTTTATGTCCAGCGGACAAAGGTCGCGCTTTACCGCCGGCCGCTCGGTTTCAAGGGCAGTCAGCCGGTGGTCATCGACGCGATCAATGACGCCTGGCTGCGCGCCGATACCGGCGGCCTGACGCTGATCGGGGCCGAATCCGGCTCGTTGCGCGGCGACCCCAACGACTTCGACCAGACTATCGACAACGATTACGTCAACCACGCACGACGGGTGCTCTCAGCACGTTTCCCGATTTACCGGGCCGCGATCATGCGCGGCGGCTGGGCCGGGCTCTACATGATGAGTCCCGATCACCGCCCGATCATCGACCAACCGGAGAGCGTCGCCGGGCTTTACATCATGGCCGGCGACTCGGGCAGTTCCTTCAAGACGGCCCCGGCCATCGGCAAGTGTCTGGCTGAGTGGGTCGTCCACGGCGAGCCGCAGACAGCCGATCTCGCGCCCTTCTCGCTCAGCCGCTTCGACGGCGACAATCCCTGGATGGCAGATTCGAACTACGGGCGCCGTGGGCGCACGATCTCACGATAGGCAGGACGAGGCACATTGACTGGAGCGCAGACAATCCGCCGGCTGGCACTCATGCTGTTGGTCGTGGCGCTGGCATCGCTCGTCGTCGTGGCCTGTGGCGGCGACGATGATGACGACGACACCGATGGCGCAGCGGCCACACCAACGACCGCGCAAAGTGACGCCGGCTCGACGGAATCTGAGTCCGATACCGAAGAAGCCGCGGCAACACCGACGGAAGCAAGCCGCGATGAAGCCACCAGTGGCGAGGTGATTCCGACCGCGACGGCTTCGGCGACACCGGAGGGCGGCGCAGAGGGCATCCCGCTATCAGCGGTGGTCGTGCCGCCTGCACGTAACCCGGAGGTCCCGCAGAACGGCCGCGTGCTCGGCGACCCGAACGCAGCGGTCGAGATCGTCGAATACGGGGATTTCCAGTGACCAGGCTGCCGTCAGTTCGCCCGTGTGGTCGAACCAGTTATTGAAGAGACCTTTGTCGAAACCGGGATCGCGACCTTCGAGTACCGCGACTACGCCTTCCTCAGCGACGGCTCGGTGCTGGCGGCCGAGGCTGCCCGTTGCGCCGCCGACCAGGGCATGTTCTGGGAATATCACGATCTGATCTTCTACAACGTCGACAACCCGCAGCTAGCGGGGCTGGAGCGGATCTCGTTCGACCTCTTCGCGCGCTACCTGGAGCTGGATATGGACGCCTTCGGCAGCTGCATGGACAACCACACCCATCAGGCCGCCGTCGTCGAGTCCCGCCAGCAGGCCAGCGCGATCGGTGTCTCCGGCACCCCGTCGATCCTGCTCAACGGCGAGCTCGTCACCGGCATCGAGACCTACGACGAACTCTTCCAGATGATCGAGGAAGCCGCCGCCGGTCAGTAGACATCGCAAACTATAT
>JAUIIK010000017.1 GCA_030431755.1 Chloroflexia bacterium | reverse complement strand
AACGTGGTGAATGCCGACGCATGGTGTTGCGAGCTTTCTGCAGCGGCATGGCGTTCATTCAGCGCTTGCCTGCACGAACGTCGGCCGGCTGACAGCCAACATTCGCGGACGCTGTCAGTACGAAGATCCCTTGTGCTCTGTCGCGGACGACGGGAGTGGGAGTGCGGTCGCCGCCAGCGTACCCGATATCCAACGCCCGCTCGGCGCGCCAATTGGCTGCCAGCTTCGAACGAGCCCCTGTTGTGTTGAGGTAGGTCGCGCCTGGCAGCCCGTAGGGGTGGAGTTCATCTCCACCCGATTTTGGCCTCGATCCCGCAGCCGGGTGGAGATGAACTCCACCCCTACGCTGTTGCCCGCAAGCTCTGCGCAATTGTCGGCTCAGCGCTTTGCAATTGCGTCTCGCCAGTCGCTGGTGCGTGACCACGTCAATTGGTGACATCGTTAGCCGGTCAGATTTGTCCCGCACTCGGTGCAGAACTTCGATCCGGCCGGATTGTTGGTGCCACAGTTCGGACAGGTGCCGCTGGCCTGTGCCGCGGCGGTGCCACAGTTCGGACAGAACTTCGCTCCAGCCGCCATCCCGTGACCACAGTTGGTGCAGTACTTCGCTGCGGGCGCTGCGCCACCGCCGGCCTGGGCCGCTGGCGCAGTCTGGCCCTGCTGGCCTGCAGCGCCGCCGATGGCCTGGGACATGACCTGACCCATGGCCGCGCCCATCCCGAGGCCGACGCCGAGTCCCGCGCCTTCGCTCAGGTTGCCGCCACCGCCGCCCTGGGAGGCCGCGTTGGGCATCTGGCCGATAGCCTGGGCGGTCTGGTACTGAAGGTACTGGTTCATGTCGCCCAGCGCCGCCATGCCGGAGCGCTCGTCGATGCGCTGCTGGACCTCTTCCGGCGGCGTGACCGACATGATCTGGAAGGACTGGAGCTCGATGCCAAGCCGCTCGAAGTCGTCAGTCAAGGCGTGGCGGGCAGCCGATGCGATCTCCTGGGTCATGAGCGGGAGATCGAGGATGCTCGTCATCGTCTCGCCGACCATGTCGTTGAACTCGGTGAGGATGATCGAGCGCAGGAACTCCTCAATGTCCTCGACCAGATAAGTCGCGCGGGTGCCGACCACCTGGTTGACGAAGAGCTGCACGTCGCTGACACGCATCGAGTAGGTGCCGAAGGCGCGTAGTCGGACCATCCCGAAATCTGTGTCCCGGTAGACGATCGGTTGGACGGTGCCCCACTTGAGGTCGGTGAACTCGCGGATGTTGACGTAGAA
This sequence comes from Chloroflexia bacterium, assembly GCA_030431755.1. Taxonomy (GTDB): domain Bacteria; phylum Chloroflexota; class Chloroflexia; order Thermomicrobiales; family CFX8; genus JAUIIK01. The sequence continues at coordinate 55,474 of JAUIIK010000017.1, read as the reverse complement.
GACCTCGGCCCGGAAGGGGCTCTTGCCGCCGAACGGAATGCCAAAGAGCTCCGAGAGAATCGGGATGTTGGCGGTTGAAAGCGTGTGACGGCCAGGCCCGAGCACATCGAGCGCCTTACCGTCACGGGAGAAGACAGCGCGCTGCGACTCGCGCACGACGCACTGTGACCCCAGGCGAAACTCGCCTGACCCGTACTCGGGGATGCGGTGGACGATCTCATTCGCCCGTGAATCCGGATATTCGATCAGATCAAGGATCGCCATGGGATCACTCCTCGACGGTTGCCGGCGCTCGACCGCGCCCGGACGCTAGGCCTATTCGCTACCGGTGGACCCGCCACCGTCAGTCAGCGCCGGTTCATCGCCCGCGACTCGGGCTTTGAGGGCGAGCAGTTCGTCTTCGACGTCAGACTCGGCTTCGAGCTCGGCAAACTGCCACTCGATGTCGTCCTGCTCGAGCTCTTGCATCGCCATGACCTGCGCTTCGTCGGCGATGATCTTCTTCTCCATACGCTCCAGCTCACCCATCGCGCTCATGTCGGGGAGGGATGAGAAGGACTCGCTGATGCGCTGCTGGGCCTGGGCCCGTCGGTGACGCGCGATGAGCAAATTGCGCTTCGACTCGGCTTCGTCGTATTTGCGCTCGAGCATCTTGAGCTGGTTGCGGAGCTTCTCGATCAGCTCCGACTGGCTGGCAAGTTGGCCAGCGTAGACCATGCCGATCTCGTCGGCGTCGCGCTTGCGCCGCAGCGCTTCCCGCGCGAGGTCCTCGCGGTCGCGCTTCAGCGCCGTTTCGGCCTTGCGCTCCCATTCGCGGGAGTCCATCTGCGCTTCCTGGAGCTCGGCTTCGAGCTGCTTCTCCTGCGCGATCATGTTCGCGACCTGCTGCCGCGCTTCGCGAATGCTGGCCTGCATTTCCCGGAGCAGCTCATTGAGCATCTTTTCCGGATCTTCGGCGTTGTCGATGAAGTCATTGATGTTGGCGCGAACCAGGCGCGACATCCTGTCGAGAATTCCCATAACTCTCCCTTTACATGCGTGTCCCGTCTACGGGGCGTGTGGCTAGATCGCCTGGCCGCCTTCGCGGGACCACAACTCAAGCTCGGCCGCGTCGACTGGCTCTCCCAGGAGCGCAATTTCGTCGGCTCTCCAATGATAAACGCTCAACAGACTGTTTCCAGACGCATTGCCGTATGTGTGTACCGTGACAGCGCGGTCGCCGCTCGCGCCGCCGGAGCCGATGACCTCGGCGGTGCCGTCGACGGACGATTGGAGATTGTAGGTGTCTCCCTCGATGTCGACCGTCTCCAAGCCATCCGTGTTGCCCGGGGCGACATGCCGCAGCCAGTAGAACCGCTGATCGGCGTCCGCCGGAACGCGCAGCCAGGATTGGTCATTGCCGCCGCGGAGCTGAAAATCGCGCCAGGCCGTCGTCGCTGTCTCGATCGTGATCCGCCCGATGACTGTGAAGTTGACATTGTTGTAGCTGATGCCGTCGCCGTCGTGGAGCTCGTAGGCCGTCGGGGCAGCCGTCGGGGCCGTCGTCGCGAGCAGCGCCGTGATCTCCTCCTCCGGCCGCGCCGCGCCGGACTCGATCAGCTCGCCACGGCGGTCCAGCCGGTCGAGCAGCTGCTCGATCAACTCGCCAAGCTCGTCCGAGCGCTCGCGGAAGTCTGGGCTATCCGGGTCGGTATCGCGGAGTGTGTCGGCCGCCGCGCGCATCTCCAGGAGTCCCTCGCCCAGACTCTCGTCGAAGGCCGCGATCTGGTCGAGCGCGGCGGCATCGACCGGCCGGTCGCTGAACAGCCCGGCGTAGCCGTAGGTCGCTGACTTCAGGCGGTCGGTGAAATGAGTCAAGCGGCCGTGCGGACCATCGACAAACCGGATTGCCCGCAGCTTGCGATCCTCGGCCAGCCGGGCCGCGAACCTGCCCAGCTCGTCGGCGATCTCGCCATAGTCACGCGCCAGCCGCTCGCGTAGCAGCCGGTCGGACTCGCGCCGGCGCTCGCGGTCGCGGTAGCCGCCCCAGCCGGGGATCGAGTCGAGGAAGCTTCGTTTGCCGCCGTCAGCCATCGTTGTTACCTCTCAACCAGCGCCTGCGCCGGCGCATCAGGGCAGGAAATACTCAGTGCCGCAGAATGGACAGCGGACCAGCCCCTTGCCGGCTAGCTCCAGCTCACTGCCGCAGCTCTGGCAGTGGCGCATGTTGCGCAACTCGCTAGCTTGCCGGGCAAAGAGCCGGCCACGGTCCCAGTCAACATAACCCGAAAATAGACCTTTCGAAACAAGATCAACGAGGTTTTCCCGGACTTCGTCTCTAGAGAGCCCGCTCTCGAGCGCGAGATCGGGGATCCCGATCTCGCCGGCCAGGTCGATGCGGGCCAGCAGCTTGCGCTGAACGGCCACTGCGCCGAGCTGCTGTGACTCGGACCGCGCCCGGATGAAGACGAACCCGCCGACGATGACGAGCGGCGCAACCAGGACGATAAAGCCGATGATCGCGCCGAGTATCGCGCCGCCAGCTTCGAGGTCGGAACTCACGAGGCCGGCGATGAGCCAACCAGCCAGACCGAGGCCGATTAGGAGCCCAACCGCGACCAACCCCGCGCCAATGTACTGACCCGTACTACGCACCGAGCAACTCCATTGACTTCTCGAAGGCCATCTCTGCTGTCACCATCGTGAGACATGTGCGGGCCGGGCAACCGGCCCGGCGGCCCAGCCGGTATCCAGTGTACAGGCACGGCGCGCAAGGTAGGTGTGCCGACAGCGCGATGGCACGATCGGAGACCGGCGCCCACGCAGCAACATTGCTTGGTCCGAATATCGTCAGGACAGGCGCTCCGACGGCCGCGGCCAGGTGGGCTGGGAAGCTGTCATTGCTGACCACGAGCGCAGCGCGAGCCAGGATGTGACCGAGTTGATTGTGCGTCGTCTGGCTGGTGAGGTCGAGCGTGAGTTTCGGTTCGACGGCATCAACGATTCGGCGCGCGGCCTCTGCTGCATCCGTCCCGCCGGCGATGACGAGCGGCAAGCGCTCTCGCGCCAGGCGGCTCGCGAGCCGCGCGAAGCGCTTCGCCGGCCAGATGCGCGCCGCCGAGTATCTCCCGGCAGATGGCGCCAACGCGACATAACGGTCGGGAAGATCAAACGGAAGGGTCTCCGGGATGAGTGCTACTCGTGGTTGGGGCGAAGTCACCATGCCGCCGGCCGCAATTGCAACATCGAGCATGTAGGCGCTCTCGTGTTTGTGCCCGAAGCCACGATCCACAGCGGCGTGTGACAGAAATCCGCCACGACCATTGTCGAGCCCAGCGATGATGGGCGCGCCAGTCGCACGAGCAAACGCCCGGTACTTCGCCGCGCCCCAGGCGGTTGTGAGGTGATGCAGGAGCACGACGCGGTCATAGTGGGCCAGGCGCAAGTGTGCAGCCAGCCGGGCCGCTGACTGGGCCGAGCCGAGCGCAGCCATTCCGGGACTGTCAAACGATGCTTTCTCAAAGGAGATCGCTCGGGTGTCATGTCCCAGAAGCGGCAGCAAGCCGGCCGCGTGCGGGGTCGTCAACACATCGATGGTCGCCGTAGGAAAGGCAGTTCTGAGTGAACGGATAGCCGGTTCGCTCAGCAGCAGGTCGCCGAGATCAGCGAGTTTGACGACGAGAATCCGCACGGCCTAGCCGCCTGCCTCGGCGTAGGCGCGGCGGATCGACGCGAGCGTGAGCCAGGCGGCGCGGTCCCAGGTGAACTGCGCGACGTGTTTCTCACCACGCTTGGCGAGCACTTTCGCTGTGCCAAGATCAAGCGCCCGCTCGAGCCCCAACTGGATTGATGTGACTGAGTGAGGATCGACAAGCAGGGCAGCGTCGCCAGCCACCTCCGGCAAACTTGATGTGTTGCTCGTGACCACTGGACAGCCACAGGCCATCGCTTCGAGCACGCCCATGCCAAACCCCTCATAGAGCGACGGAAATGCGAATGCCGACGCGCCATTGTAGAGCGCCGGGAGGTGCTCGTCCGCGACGTAGCCGAGCCAGTGAATCGCGCTGCCTCTGCTGCTTGTCCGGATACGCTCGACTATCGGCCCTGACTTCCAGCCCGCGCCACCGGCGATGACGAGCTGTATGTCGGAACGACCGAGACTCTCGAATGCTTCGATCAGCCGTGTCAGATTCTTGCGGGGTTGGATCGTGCTGACAAAGAGCAGATATGGCTGCTTGACGCCAAGCCGTGAAAGCGACGCCTGAATCGTGTCCGGCGGCAGTTGGTGGAAGCGAGTCGTGTCGACACCGTGCGGCACGATGTCGACGCGCTCTGGAGCCACGCCATACTCACGCTGGAGATCATCCCGCGTGGCGGCCGAGGGCACGATGATGCGGTTGGCGCGCCAGGCGTTCCAGCGGGTCGTTAGGTCGAGCATGACGCGGCGGCGGATTGTGTGAGCGTCGGGTTCGTGGCGGTACCCCAGATCATGGATCGTCACGACCGCCGCCGGCGGATGGTTGCGTGGCAGGACGTGCGCTGGGACGAAGAGCGCGTCTGCGGGGTTGCGCCGTTGCTCTCGATTGAGCGCCCGGTGTGTCCAGAATCTCTTACTGACCAGCACGATATTCTCATCAGCCTCGTAGGTCGATGATGCGTTCGGAGACCGATGGTACAGCCGGATGCGGGGCCGGTCCTGAATATGGAGTAGCGCTCGGATGATCTGGTCGGAGTACCACTCGGTGCCGGTGCGTTGTCCGGCCGCGGCCCGGCTGGCGTCGATGCCCAGGGTGTCAAGCGGCATCGCCGAAGACCTGTCGTATGGTCCGCAATACGCTGTCCACCGAAATCGCCGCCATGCAGCCGCAAACGGGCGGGCGGGCAACCGACAGGTCTTCGCAGCGCGGGCAGCTCCAACCAGCGGAGACGACAGTCTGTCCCGGTGTTCCGGGCCAGGGACCGTAGCGCTCGGGATTGCTCGGGCCAAATAGTCGCACGGTCGGGGTTTTGAGCGCCCCGGCCAGATGCATCGGCCCATTGTCGGTCCCGATGGCGGCGACCGCGCCCGCAAGTAGCTGCGACAGCTCCGATAGCGATGTAGTTCCGGCGGCGACCGAGACATGCTCGAAGCCGTCGGCGATAGCCTCACACGTCGCGCGTTCACCGCCGGAGCCGGTCAGGACCACGTCAATATTCAGCGCATTGACAACCGCGCGCCAGGAGCGCACGGGCCAGCTTTTGACCGGCGCGCCCGAACCTGGATGAATGACGACGTAAGGGTCTGTGCGCTGATATGGGTCTGCTTGCAGGTGTGGTTGCACGGCCAGTCGCGGCGACATATCCCAGATGTCCGGCACTAGCTCAATTCCGCGCGCGGCAAGGTAGGTAACGACGACCTGTGCGGCGATGGCCGTGCGGTGTACGGGCGGCGGTCCTACGGGTGTGGTCGTGGCAAACGCGGCTGCGCGTTGGTCGCTACCGGTAGCGACACTTCCGGCAACGGACGCTCGCGCCAGCCAGGCGGCCCACCAGGCATCGTCACGCAGGACGACCGCGTCTGTGCCGCTGATTGCGCAAAGTCTCCGGGCGTCGTCCTGAAGCTGTCTGTATGGCGCTATCGGGCTCGTGTCTTTCGGAGCGCGGCTGAACGCTGGAAATGTCACCCGCTCGATGCGGTCGACTGGCCAGGCCATGCGGGCGATCTCCGCTGACCACGGCCCGACGACACCCACGAGCTCCGCATCGGGAAGGGCCTGGCGCAGATAGCGGACCGCAGGTTCAGAGAGCAGGATGTCGCCCAGATGGTCGGGCTGGAAGATCAGCACCCGGTCCTCGGCGACCTTCGCGGGCCGTCGCGTCGAGCGGGCCAGCGCCGGCAGTATGGCGTTGCGGAAGCGCGTTGCGACCACTACGGCTGCCCGCCGGCTGCAAGCGCCGATTCGAGCGCCGCAATCATCACGTCGATGCCAACGCTCGACGTAGCTGGCAGATCAGATGACTGCTGATGCCGGAGGTCGGTTCTGGCGAGATTCTCAGCGCCGCTCGCTGCGAGGACGGTCACTCGGGGACCCCGTGGGGCGTACTGGCGCGGGTTGGTTGGCCCGAAGATGACGACGACGGAAGCGCCCGCGGCAGCGGCCAGGTGGGACAAACCAGTGTCCGGGCCGGCGTATGCCGCCGCTGATGAGGCGAGCGCGGCGCTCTCGATCAATGACAGCTTGCCCGCGGCGACGACTGCGCCTGTGCCTGACGCGACCGATTGGCAGAGTTCGACTTCGGCGGGCGAGCCGGTCAAGACCGGCTGAATGTCGCGCTCGGAGAGCCACTGGACTACGGCCGTCCAATGTTCGGCGGGCCAACGTTTCGAGTGCATGTTCGCGCCGGGATTCTCAGCGCCACCGGGATGCAGAACGACGTAGCAATCGTTGGCGAGGTGAATTTCTGCCTGTGCGCGCGCCACCGCATCCTGGTCGAAGGTGATGGACGGCGCCATCGTCGACAGGCGCAGCCCGGCGCGGGTTAGCGCCCCGAGGTAGCTGTCCGTCTCATGCACGCCGTCCGCTGGGCCGCCACGCACCGTCCCGGCGACGTCTACCCGCGCGAGCTTACAGGCAGCGTCGATGAGCCGGGAGCGGTCAAGGACGATGAAGCTGTCGCAATCTGAGGCGCGTAGCCCCCAGGCGAGCGCCGGCAGATCGCGCAGTCCGGGCACGCTGGGGATCTCGACGATCCTGTCGACGCCGTGACAGATCTCATACACGGGCCGGGCGTGCGCGCCGCACCAGACTTCGATCTCAACGTCGGGAACGTTCTGGAGGAGGTTGTCGATGACTGGCAGCGACATGACCGCGTCGCCGATGCAGCACGGCTTGATGATGCCGTAGCGGGTGGGCTGTGCGCTCACCCCGCTAGGAGCGCGTCGCGGTCAACAAGCGCGAAGGTTATCTCGCCTTCGGCGGCCATCTCGCCATCGACAGTCGCCGCACCCTGGCCCTTGCCGATGCCCCGGCGCATGCGGTTGATCTGAGTCTCCAGCCGCAGCGTGTCGCCCGGCTTCACCTGGCGGCGGAAGCGTACGCCGTCGATGCCGGCGAAGAGTGCGATCTTGCCGGCGTGTTCCTCGCTGCCGAGCAAGGCGACCGCGCCGACCTGGGCCAGCGCCTCGATGATCAAGACGCCTGGCATGACCGGGTAGTCGGGGAAATGCCCCTGGAAATAGGGCTCGCCCATCGAGACCTGCTTGATCCCGACCGCGCCGACGCCATACTCGATCTCGATGATGCGGTCGACCAGGAGAAAGGGGTAGCGGTGCGGCAGTATGGCCTGAATCGCGAGGGCGTCGAGGTTGACCGAATCCATGGGGTCTCCTGTGTCCTGTCTGATGCCTGCGGCTCAGGCGGCCGGCGCAACTCGCGTCACCATCTGGCGCCGATGCGGACCGACGCCGACGTAGGTCACTGGGACGTTGAGCAGCTCTTCAATGCGGTTGACATACTGGCGGGCGCGAATCGGCAGGTCGTCGACTGACTCCGCTCCGGTCGTGTCGACGTTCCAGCCCGGCCACTCTTCAAAGACCGGCTCCACGCGGCCATAGTCCGAGATGCGCGCGGGCGGGCTGAGAATCTCCTTGCCGTCAAGCCGGTAGCCGGTGCAGATGCGGACCGAGTCGAGCCCATCGAGAACGTCGAATTTTGCCAATGCCACCTCATCGACTCCGTTGAGCCGGGCCGTGTAGCGTGCCTGTACGGCGTCGAACCAGCCAGTGCGTCGCGGCCGTCCGGTCGTTGTGCCGTATTCCTTGCCGCGCTCTCGAATGTGGGCGCCTGTCGCGTCGTGCAGCTCGGTCGGGAAAGCGCCCTCGCCGACCCGCGTTGCGTAGGCTTTATACACCCCAATGATCCGGTCGACCTGCGTCGGTGCAACGCCCGCGCCCTGGCATACGCCAGCTGCCGTCGGAGACGACGATGTGACGAACGGGTAGCTGCCATAGTCAATGTCGAGCATGACGGCCTGAGCGCCTTCAATAACCACATCAACGCCGGCATCGATGGCATCTTGAACCATCAACTCGGTATCGGCTATGTATGGTGCGAGGCCTTCCCCGTAGGCAGCATACTGCTCGGACATCTCGGCCAGATCCAACGCAGGTTGACCATAACGGGTCGTCAGTAGCTGATTCTTCTCGGCCAGCACGGCATCGAGCCGGTCGCGCAGGTGTTCCGGGTCAGCTATATCGGCTATGCGAAGCCCGACTCGGGCAGCTTTATCGGCAAATGCTGGCCCCATGCCGCGCTGGGTGGTGCCAATCTTGTTGTCACCCCGTTCGTCCTCTTCCAGGCGGTCGAGAATCGGGTGGTACGGCATGACAATATGGCTGCGTGATGACACGCGCAGGTTCGAAGTATCGATGCCGCGCTCGTGCAGCTCGTCGATTTCCTGGAGCAGCAGACGTGGGTCGAGTACCACCCCCGCGCCGACGATGCAGCGGCACTCCGGCCGGAGAATCCCGGATGGGATGAGATGGAACTTGAAGGTGCCCTGATCGGTTACGACGGTGTGGCCGGCATTTGCGCCGCCGTTCGCCCTGATGACGACGTCGGCCTGCCCAGCGAAGATGTCGACAAGCTTACCCTTGCCCTCGTCGCCCCACTGGCCGCCGATAATGATCGTCACTGGCATGACGTTGACCTCAATCTACCGTGCTACTGGCTGTTCTTCGACGTTGTTGACGTACTTCAACCAGCCGGGGATTCTAGCACGCGGCGCAGACAATCGGGTTCAGGCTGCGGCCGGTTCACGCTTGACGCCTGAGCGCAGTTCCGCCAGCTCCTCGAAGAGCCGCCGCTCGTCATCGCTCAGGTTCTCCGGCAGTTGCACGTTGGCCTTCACGAGCAGGTCGCCACGCGTGGATCCACCAGCCGACGTCGGCCAACCTTGCCCCTTGAGGCGAATCGATTGGCCGTTCTGCGTCCCGGCCGGGATCGTCAAGGCGAGCTTCTTGCCAGCCGGTGTCGGCACGACGACCTCGCCGCCGAGCATCGCGCTGTAGAGCGGCACATCGACTTCGGTGCGTACCGTTGATCCGTCGATCGTGAAGCGGGCGTCGGGTTGTAGCTTCACCCGGAGATAGACATCGCCGGGCGGTCCGCCATTGCGGCCCGGCCCGCCTTTGCCGGCGACGCGCACGCGCGCGCCATCTTTGACGCCCGCAGGAATCGTAACTTCTATCTTCTGTCGCACCGGCTCGTGGCCGCGCGGCGTGGCAGAAATCTCAAATGTCCGGGTCGTGCCGTTGAACGCTTCTGCGACCGATAGTTGGACTGGGTACTCATGGTCCTCACCGCGCATCGGTTGTGTGCGCAAGCCGCCCATCTGCGGTCCGCGTCGGGCATCGCCGAAGCCCTGCCCGCCACCGAAGAGGAGGTCGAAGAAATCCGAGAAACCGCTGCCGCCCTGGCTCGTCTCGAAGTCGAAGTGCGCGCCGCTATCGCCGGTGAACCACTCATTGAAGTCAGCGCCACCCGTGCTCGTATTCGGCGCGGTCTGATAGCGTTCCCAGTCCTTGCCGAAGCGGTCGTAGCGCGCCCGCTTGTCGGCGTCGGAGAGCACCTGGTAGGCCTCGTTGACTTCTTTGAACTTATTCTCGGCGTCTGCGCCCGTGTATACGTCTGGATGGTACTTGCGGGCACGCTTGCGATAGGCCTTCTTTATCTCCGCCGCATCCGCGTCTCGGGTCACTCCGAGCACTTGATAATAGTCTTTGAATTCCACGTCTATACCTTGCGTCCTACGTCAGCTATCGAATCTGATCATAGTATAAACCTTTAGTCGTATTGACGCAACTCTGTCAGGCGCTGTCGAGCATCGCCCGGCGCTGCCGCCGCCTGCGTCTGCGCCAGAGGGATATGAGCATGATGGTCAACGCGATGAGCACCCCGACGATCAGGATGGGCGCAAGCAAGGCGACGACCGACAGACCGATTGCGACGCCATCCTCGACGGCGCTGACGATTGGGTTGCCGACGCCGCCCGTTGTGGCCGTCACAGTGGGCCGGATCGAGGCTTTGACGGTATGGACACTGCCGGCGACGGTCAACCCGAGGACCATGGCCAGGATCGGGTTGATCGAGTCGACTGCGCCGGTGCTCGCCATCACCAGGACAGCTCCAGCGGAGGGTCTGACGACGGAGTTGATCAGGTCGTTGACATGGTCGACGAGCGGCACCTTGTCTGCCAGCAATTCGACGACGAGCAGGAGCGTAATGACGGCGATGCCGGCGGGCGAGGAGATAACGTCATAGGGTGCCGCGAGGTGCAGCAAGCCGAAGTAGCGGTCGGCAAGCGCGACCGCCAAGAGCGGAATGTAGGCATTGAGGCCGGCCGGCATAGCGAGGCCGAGCCCGGTAAGCAATTCGAACATCTGGGCCTGTCGACTCGATGACTCGGAACCGTTGCCAAAATGATAACCCGCGACAGATGCCGCGGGTCATCATGATGCTCAATTCGAATTGTCGTCGCGAGCTAGAAGGCTGGGTGATCGGCTGGAGCGGAGTAGGTCGCGCCGCCATCACGCAGGCGATAGACCTGCCCGATGCCGTGAGCTTGCGCGAACAAGGCCCAGGTCATCGTGAAGAAGATACCGATAACACACGCGATTACGCCGAAGAGCGCGACGAAGCCGGCAATCAGGGCCATCACGAAGAGCAGCAAATACGGCACAACCCCAATCGAGCGGATTTGAGCGATGACCTCCGAGAACTGGAGCATCGCGCCAATCTCCTTCGTGTCGGCATAGCGCCCGACGACTGTCGGCGTGATGAAGATGCCGAGAAGCAGATTCAGTGGCAAGACGAGACAGAAACCAACAAAGTACGACACGATGAGCGTGCTGTCGCTGATTGCGCCAAGAATCTGATTGCAGATGGAGAGAACGATAAGAGGCAGCGACCAGACCAGTGCGCCTACCCACGCCTTGAGGCCGTCAGAAAGATACGCGCCAAAGTCGGTCCACTCGGGCAACGGATTCTCGACGCCGTTGATGACATTGCGGGTAATCGCAATTGTGTATCCGTAGAAGACGAACAACCCCAGCAGCCCGACAAGAATGACCGAGAGCGGGATTGAGACGAGGAGTATCACGCCGCCAATGAGTACCTTCTTGAGCCAATCCGGGTCTCTCGTGACATACGTTAACGCAAGCCCAATGTCCACGCGATATCCTTCCCCATTCCTGCGGACCCCCATGAACCGCCCAACCCCGATTGTGCGCGGCCCTGCGGCATTGTACGTTCTGTCAAACTAGCACGCCAATTCCGTCAGGGTCAACGTACTCGCAGTCAGCCAATCCGCAGGTTCTTTTGGAAACTCTTCCAGGCAGCCGTGCCCGAGCCGCGCAAGACCAAGCCGCTGACCTCCCGCGCCACGACCGCCAATGTCACCAGCAGCGCCACCGAGATCCAGACGCGCGCCGACGCCGGCGCGATCGAGTAGGGCTGGAAGGCGACGAGCACACGTTGGGCATTGAGGTGGAGTTGGTCGCCGAGCGTCACGATCAGGTTGTTGACGCCGTCAGGGTGGTGGTAAAAGCGCTGGGGATCCTGATAGCCGACGATCGTCGCCAGCAGACCGACGCTCCAGAGCCCGTAGGTGGCGATGCGCCAGCTAGTCGACGCCGTGCGTAGCCAGGCCGCTAGCGGGCCGGCCGCCAGCGGGACGACCGGCACGAGGTAGCGTGCCGGCGGTCCCCATTCGCCCCACCAGACCTTGTAGGCCGCGACAACGATGAGGTATGGCGCGACAGCTGCGACTGCCACGTTCGCGACGTAGCTATAGTCACGCAGCCAGCGGGGCACGGCGGCGAGCGCCAGCAGGAAGACCGGGGCCGTGATGAGCAGCCCCCATTGGGCGTCGAGCAGCAAGCCGAAGCCGCCATTGAGCGTGCCGATGAAGCGGTTGAAGCCGGCGTGGTCCTCCGAGCGTTGGAGCGGAACGCCGTAGAGCCACTGGTTGTAGAAGAGCAGCCCGACGCCGCCGATCCCGATTGGGATCAATGCGAGCGCCGCGTTGTAGAGGACATCTCGCGATTGCAAGATCCGGATGAAGATGATGATCGAGACTACGACGGCGGTCGGCGCGAAACGCTGGTGCAGCCAGGGCAGGAAGCCGACGGCACAGCCGCAGAGGAGCCACTGCCAGGCGGCGTTTGGAGCGTTGGCCCGCCGCACGGCATAGATCAACAACAGCGCCGCCGGGATTTCCGGGAAGAGCAGTAGCGAGTAGGGCCCGAGCGGAATTGCAACCGCGAGCCCAATCGCGATCAAGCCGGCCAGCGACGGCCCGGCACCGCTCTCGCGCCCGAGCAGGAACATCTGCCCGGCGAGCAGTGCGGCAGCGAGCATCACGACCAGGTTGGCCCCGAAACGCCCGGCTAACTCCCAGGGGACGGCAATCAGTGCCGACAGACCAATGGCGTGCTTCGTGTAGAGCCCGGGCTTTGTCGTTGTTGCCGCGTGGGCACCGACGAGCCGCGGCGGGCTAGGCCAGCCCTGCCAATTCGCCGGCAGCGGATCGTCCGGGTTGAGGCTGGCGTCGAAGGCGTAGAGCGTATAAGGTCCAGCGTCGCCCTGGACGATGACCGCCTCATAGTTGTTGGATTCGTCGAGGTCGCGATCATGCAGCAGTGAGATCGAGGTCATGACATAGAACGGCTCATCGCCGGTCAGTGGGTCGAGGCGCTCGGCGAAGCGCGGCCAGAGGGCGAGCAGGAAGGCGAAGACGATTGCGCCGACGAGCACCGGGTGGCTCCAGCGGGGCAAACCAGCAGCCTGGCTTAGTACGTTGCGATTCTTCGCCATCCCACCATCCAAGCGATAGCCGTACATGACGCGCCGCACGTGTCGACGACGATGTCAAACACCGACGCCTCGCGGCCCGGCACGAAGGACTGATGGAACTCGTCGCTCACGGCGTAGATCAGGGCAATTGCCAGCGCCACTTTGACCCGCGCGGCCCGTGGCTGCTGCGGCATGTCGATTGCCACCAACAGGAGCAGCATGAGGACGGCGTAGAGCACGAAGTGCCCGGCAATCGCGGCAATGGTGTAGGAGATACCCGGTGGCGGGGGCAGCGCCTGTTGCGAGGACAGCCAGAAGATCCAGCCCATCCAGAGCAGCGCCGGCATCCAGCGCGCCAGCGGTATGAAGCGATTGCGCGCCAGCATCCTAGCGCAACCCCGCGCGCTCATAGACCGGCAGCAGCCGGCGCGCAAGCGCTGTAGTCGAGAAGTGTTCGACGCGCTTGCCGGCGGCTTGGCCAAGGGCGGCTGCGCGTTCGGGGTTCTCCAGAAGTTCGATGGTCTGGGCGGCGAAATCCCCTGCCTTGCCCGTGGTCGGGGTGACCACCGTGTCGCCAGCGATGCGGCGGATGTCGCCGACATCGGAAGCGACGATTGCACAGCCCGAGGCCATGAGCTCCAGAAGTTTCACCGACTGCTTGGAGCGGTTGATGAGGTTGTCGTCGTACGGGTACAACGCCACCGATGCCGAACCGAGAAGGCGCGGAAGCTGAGCCCGGTCGACGTAGCCGTGGCAGGTGGGACGGAGCCAGGTGAGATTGGCGGTGCCGAGGAGGTCAGCCGGCGCGTCGCCGACGATGTCGAGCTGCACGTGCGAACCAAGGCGATAGTCAATCTGTTGTAGCGTCGAGACAAGCCACTCACTGGAGAACTCGGCGAAGCGCGAGTAGAGCACGAGTCTCCTTTCAGTCGGCGTCGCATGGCCGCGTCGCAGTGCCGTGAGCCAGTCTGGGCTCAGGCCGTTCGGAAGAAATGTGACATTCGCCAATTCATCAGCGCTTCGGAGCCGTCGGGCCCAGGTCTCCAGCAAGGTGCTGGCGGCGGTCACGGCAGCGCTGACGCGCACAATCCGCCGCTCCTGATAGGCGAACATCCGTCGGGCGAGGGCCGAATACCCGGCGCGGTCGTTCCAGCCGCCGTCGCCCTCCCAATCGTCGTGGTCGACGATGATCGGCGCTCCACTACCCAGACGAAAGAGGAGGTCGGCGGTCAGACCGGCGGCTGCCTTCGGTTTGAAGATGTGGACGAGCGCGGGCCGTAACTGCTTTAGCAAGGCGAGCTGCTGCCTGGCGACCGAAGCGACCTGGCTCTGGAGAATCGCTGAGGTGTTGTAGATCGGGATGCCATCAACTATCTCGGAATTGCCCGCCTGCTCGGGCGCGTCCCACGGCGTCGTTACGAACGCGAAGCGCAGGCCGGCCGACGACGCCAGCTCGCGGGCGAGCGGTAGCGCGCGCGATTGCAGGGTGCCGCGCGTCCAGAGGCTGAATGAGCCGAGCATCACGATATCAACGGGACTGGCATTCGCCGAAGCATTCATCGGCAAAGCCTAACCCATCGAGCGGCGCTGGTTCAGGTCATCGACTTGCGCGGAATCGCCCTAGCGGGGTGGACGAATCACCGTGACGAGCTTGCCCTTGATCTCGACGTTCTCGGTGCGCGTGTAGATCGGCTCCATGGTGACGTTCTCGGGCTGCAAGCGCACCTGCTCGCCTTCGAGATAGAAGCGCTTCAGGGTGGTCTCGCTCTCGTCGATCAGCCAAACGGCGACGGTCTCGCCGTTCTCGCAGACGCGCTGCTCCTTGAGGATGACGACGTCGCCGTCGTTGATCAGGGCATCGACCATCGAGTGACCCTTGACGCGTAGCGCGAAGAGCCCATCACTCTTGTGGGAGCCGAGCATTTCCGGGCCAATCTCGACGGCTTCGTCGTAGCCGTGCGGGCCGATGTCGCCGGGCACATGAATCGGTTGGCCGGCCGCGATCTGGCCGACGATGGGGATCTGGACAAGGTTGTTGCCGCCGGTCGGGCGGTTCACCAGCTCGATGCCGCGCGAGATATTGCGATTGCGGTGGATCTCATCACGCTGCTCGAGCACCTTGAGGTTGTAGTCGACGACGCTGGTGGAGGAGATCCCGAGCCCTTCCTGGATCTCACGAATCGTGGGCGGGTATGAGTGCGTGACGCTGAAGTCCTCGATAAAGCTCAGGATAGCCTGCTGGCGGCGAGTAAGCGGCTTCATCCGTGTGTCCTCTCAAACGCGGCGTATGTGCGGCTCAGTCGGCCAGCTCACATAGGTGCGGCTCTGTCATTATGGAGAGTATAGTCTCGAACATCTGTTCGTGTCAACTCGGTACCAAGCTCCCCGGAAGCCGGGCGGCCATCTATCCCGGCGCGCTCGATGTCGGTCCAATTTGGCTATATCCGGGCCAGAATCGGGACCGTACACTCCAGGCAGGGAGTGCGCGAGACTGTTCTGCGCCCCACGTCCTGAATGTTCGGAGACGTCCTGGCTATGAATCTGATGGACTTCTTCATCGTCGCCATGTTCCTGTGCATCGCTGGCGCGGGCTTCTTTTTCGGAGTCGCTCGAACGGCGAGCGCGATGATATCGATGTACCTTGCGACGATCATCTCGGCAACCTTCTACGAGCGACTCGGCGAGAACATCCAGTCGGTGATGGGTTCAATCAGCATCGGCGCCGCATACTTTGTCTCCTTCGTGATGCTGTTTCTCGGCAGCACCGCGCTCTTTTCAATTGTCATCATCACCACGCTCAAACCGACCTCGCAGAGCCGCCGGTTTGCTATACTGGATAACTTGGGCGGCGCATCGGTTTCGGTCGTGATCGCCTTCGTCGCAATCGCAATGTCGCTGGCTATCACGGTTGTGATGATCCAGGCGGCGGTCGTCGCTTCGGGTGGCGCTTCCGGCGGCGGGATGGGATTTCTTGACGAGCAGATGGACACATCCTCGCTCGCGCCGCTCTTTCTGCGGCTGCTCCCAATCCTGACATCGGCCGTGCAGCCCTGGTTCCCGGGCGGGCTCCCGCCCATCCTGACGGAGGCCGGCAACGTCTAGACGGCAGCGCGCCGTTGGACTCAGAAGGCTTCCCGGCTTCCATGGCAGCTACAATCCTCGATACCCTCGAATACACGCAGGTGCAGCGGATGCTGGCCGAGCGCTGCCAATTCTCGCTCGCCATCGAACGCGCCCAGGAACTCGGCCCAACCAGCAAGCCCGATATCGTCGCTTATCTGCTCGACGTCACATCCGAAGCCGTGGAGCTGCTCGAGTCACGGCCTGGATTCTCCGTCGGCGGGATCAAGGACATTCGCGAGCGTGTCGAGCGAGCGGTCATCGGGTCAACGCTACAGCCGACAGATCTCCTCGACATACTGGATTCGGTATCCGCCGCGCGTGAGCTGCGGCGTTCGTTCTTTCGGCTCGAAGACCGCGACACACGCTTTCCACATTTCAGCGAATTCATCGGCTTCGTAGCCGACCTGCCCGGACTCGAAGCCGATCTCCAACGCTCGATCAGCGATCACGGCAGCGTCCTCGACTCGGCCAGCGACGAACTTGCCTCGATCCGTCGCAGGTTGCGGGCGGCGCAGTCGCGCGCGGCTGAGCGCATTCGGAGATACACCCAAAACGCCGACTACACCGACGCCTTGCAGGACCCCATTGTGACCTCGCGTGGCGGACGTTTCGTCGTGCCCGTCCGCGCCGACCGCCGGGCGCAGTTGCCGGGCATGGTCCATGACACCTCGGCCAGTGGTCAGACGCTGTTCGTCGAACCCACCGAAATGGTCGAGCTGAACAACCAGGTGCGCGAGCTCGAGTCCGCCGAGCAGCATGAGATCGAGCGTATCCTGCGCTGGCTGACGGCCCAGGTCGCCGCCCAGGAGGACAGTTTGCTGACGACGCTCGACGGCGCGGCGGCCATCGATCTCGCGCTGGCCAAGGCGCGCCTGGCGGGAGCAATGTCAGCGACACGCCCAACGATGGTGACCGAACGCGATCCAAAGCGGCGAAGGCTGGCGCTCAACAAGGCGCGGCACCCGCTGCTGCCGCGTGACGAGGTCGTGCCGCTTGACCTCGTGCTCGGTCGTGAGTTCCGGGTGCTCGTTATCACCGGGCCGAACACCGGCGGCAAGACCGTGGCCCTCAAGACTGTCGGGTTGCTCGCGCTGATGGCGCAGTCCGGGATGTTCATACCGGCGGACGAGGGCAGCGAGCTGCCGGTCTTTGACGCCGTCTACGCCGACATTGGCGACGAGCAGTCTATCGAGCAATCGCTCTCGACGTTTTCGTCGCATCTGGTGCGAGTCATCGCGGCCCTCGCCGGCGTTACCGATCAGAGTCTCGTACTCTTCGATGAGCTTGGCGCTGGCACCGACCCCGAGGAGGGGTCCGCGCTGGCCCGCGCGATCATCAGCACGCTCGTCGACTCCGGTTGCCTGGCGATTGGCACGACACATTACTCGGAGTTGAAGACCTACGCGTACACGACCGATCTCGTCGAGAACGCCAGCGTCGAATTCAACGTTGACACGCTCTCGCCAACCTATCGGTTGGAAATTGGCGTGCCGGGACGCTCGAATGCCCTGGCGATCGCCGCCCGGCTCGGGATGCCTGAGGGGATCCTCGAACGGGCACGCGCCTTTACCGATCCTGACGCGGAGCATGCGGATCTGCTGATCGCCGAGATTCGCGCGCGTCGCCGTGAGGCCGAGGAAGCTCTTGAGGAGGCCGAGCGGCGGCGGATCGAGGCCGAAGAGCGGCTCCAGGAGGCCGAAGAACGTCGCGCGCGCGCCGAGCTGGAGGCGTTGGCGGAGATCGAGCAGGAGCTTGCCGGCGCGCGTGAACATATCCGCAACATTCGGCGCGCTCCGGAGCAGGTCGCTGCCGAGCAGGTGTCGTCCACGCGCTCCGAGGCGCAGGCGCAGCTCAACAAGGCGACCCGCGAGGTGCGCCGAGCAACCCGCGAGCGCGCCCCGCAACAACCGCCGGCCGCGCGGCCGAAGGTCGGCGACACGGTGGAGCTGCTGGCGCTTGGCGGCGAGGGTGAAATCGTGTCGCTATCCGAAGATGGCTTCGATGCCGAGGTGCAGATGGGCGCGTTCAAGATCTGGCAGCCGCTCCGCGACCTCAAGAAGACGAAGGCAGCGCAGGAGACCCGGCGTCAGCGGTCCTCCGTCACGCCCGCGCCGAGCCGCCATGTCGACCACGAGATTCACCTGCGCGGTCAGCGGGCCGGCTCTATCGAGGTGGTGCTCGATAGCTACCTTGACGACGCCTACCTGTCGCACATGCCATTTGTGCGGATTGTCCACGGCAAGGGCACCGGGGCGTTGCGTGATGCTGTGCGCGAGGTGCTGCGACGGCATCCGCTCGTCCAGCGTTTTGAGACGCCGCCGCACAACGAGGGCGGGGACGGCGTGACCATCGCCTACCTCAAGGAGTCCTGAGCGTGCGCCAAGATGATGTCCGGGTAGTCCACGTTGCGACAGCGCCAAACGAGACGATCGCGATGATGTGGCGGGATGTGCTGCGCGATGAGGGCATCATTGCTATGGTCAAAGGCGGCGCGGCCGGCTACGGCCTCGGCCACAATCTTCTCAACGAGCAGTACATTATGGTGCGCGAAGACCAGTCCGACACAGCCCGGCGCATTCTCGATGAATTCGAGGATGACGAGGGCCTCATCCTCTGGGACGCTAACTAGCCGCCAGCACCTCAGCGCGCACAGTCTCAACACTCCTGAGGATCTCCTGAATGGCAGACCAGCGGTCGACGCTCAGCTCGTCGAGGGTTAGGCGCACCTGGTTCGGCGTCACCCGGACGCCTGCCCCAAGCTCCGCTTTCAAGCGCCGTTCGTCTATGCGGCTCCCGACGACGGGCCGGATGTAGATGACGCCATCGCGCTCAATGATGCCGGTGATCCCAAGCTGGGCTGCCGTCTGTCGCAACCGCACGAGATCGAAGATGCGCTCGGCCTCCGATGGAAGTTGACCGAAGCGGTCGATAAGCTCCGCGCGCAATGCGCCGAGTTCGGCGGCGGTTGGCGCTGACGAGATGCGGTAGTAGAACGAAAGCCGCATCGACTCGTCCTCGATGTATTCCTCGGGAATGCGCCCATCGACGGCGATGTCGATATTGACGTCGTCTGGTTGGGTGATCGAGCGGCCCTCGCGCAGCTCCTCGACGGCGTGCGCCAGCATGCGGGTGTAGAGGTCGAGCCCGACGGCGGCGATATGGCCGGATTGCTCCGCGCCGAGGATGTTTCCCGCGCCTCGGATCTCCAGGTCGCGCATCGCGATCTGGAAGCCGGCCCCCAGCTCAGTCGCCTCCTGGATGGCCGCCAGGCGTTGTCGCGCCTCGCCGGAGAGCGGCGTCCGGGGCGGGTAGAGCAAGTAAGCGTAGGCGCGCACGTTGCCGCGCCCAACACGGCCACGTAGCTGATAGAGCTGGGTCAGGCCGAGCGCGTGGGCGTTGTCGATGATGATCGTGTTGGCGTTGGGGATGTCGACGCCGGATTCGATGATCGTCGTGCAGAGCAACACGTCGTACTCGTGTTGCATGAAGGCCAGGACGACATGCTCGAGCTCACTCTCGTTCATCTGGCCGTGACCGATGCCGATCGAGGCTTCCGGCACCAGCTCCTCGAGCCACTCGCGGATGCGGTAGATGCTCTGGACGCGGTTGTGGAGGAAGAAGATCTGGCCGCCACGC
This sequence comes from Chloroflexia bacterium, assembly GCA_030431755.1. Lineage (GTDB taxonomy): Bacteria > Chloroflexota > Chloroflexia > Thermomicrobiales > CFX8 > JAUIIK01. The sequence continues at coordinate 35,903 of JAUIIK010000017.1, read as the reverse complement.
GCCATCTCGCGCAAAATGGCCTCGCGCACGAGGTTGTCGTTGCGGGCCGAGACGAAGGTGCGAATCGGCACCCGCTCCTGCGGGGGTGTGCTGATGAGCGAGAGATCGCGAATCCCGGTGAGCGCCATGTAGAGAGTGCGCGGTATCGGTGTTGCCGTCATGGTGAGCACATCGATTTCTGCCCGTTGCCGCTTGATGAACTCTTTGTGGCGCACTCCGAAGCGTTGCTCTTCGTCAACGACCAACATCCCGAGCTGCTTGAAGCGCACATCCTTCTGGACCAACCGGTGGGTGCCGATGACGATATCGACCTGGCCTTCTTCCAGGTCTTCGAGAATCTTGCGCTGTTCGCTGCGCGTACGGAGCCGCGACAGCATTTCCACTCGCACCGGGAAGGCGGCGAGCCGCTCGCGGAAGGTCTCGAAGTGCTGGAGCGCGAGCACGGTCGTCGGCACGAGCACTGCCACCTGTTGCCCGGCGTTGATGACCTTGAACGCGGCCCGGAGCGCGACCTCGGTCTTGCCATAGCCGACGTCGCCGCAGACGAGCCGGTCCATCGACTTGGTGGATTCGAGGTCGTCACGCACATCGTCGATGGCCTGGAGCTGGTCGTGTGTCTCGCGGAACGGGAAGGACTCGGCCAGCTCGACGTCCCAGGTGGTGTCAGGTGGAAACTCGTGGCCACCCGCCATCTCGCGGGCGGCGTAGATCTCCAGCAGCTCGGCGGCCATCTCCTGCACGGCGCGCCGGACGCGCGACTTGGTGCGGGTCCACTCGGCCGACGCCAGCTTGGTGATGCGCGGCGTGCCGGCGGGCGACTCATAGGGCGCGAGCCGGTCCGTCTGGTCGACCGGGACATAGAGCCGGTCGGCGTCGGCATAGTCAATCTGCAAGTACTCGCGCTCGATGCCGCTGAGATCGAGTGTCACAAGGCCCTTGTAGACGCCGACGCCGTGCTGGACGTGGACGACGTACTCGCCGCCGGTGAAATCCCGGATCGGCCGGTACTTCTGCCGCCGCTGTCGCGCAGCCTGGCGGATTGCCTTGCGGACGCCGAAGAGCTCGCGGTCGGTGAGCACCAGCAGGCTTGCGTCGGGAATGGCAAAGCCGGCATCGAGACGCGCATGTACGATGTCGTAGGTTCCGGGCGCTGGAGGCGCGAGCACGCGGCCGTTTCGTGCCCGGGCAACGCGTGGGTAGAGGTCGCGTTCTTCGAGAATGTCGCGCACGCGCTCCGATTGATCGGTTGCAACGACAATGCGCCAGTGATGCTCCAACCGTAGCCGGATATCCTCGGCAATCGCGTCTATGTCGCTGGCATAAAGTGGTGGTTCGACAAAGGACTCACGGGTGCGGACGACCCGGCCGTGACGATCAGGGTCCGAGCTGCCGATGACCCAGCGCGGATGGCGCGCAATCGCCGTCTGTACTTCGGCGGGGCGGGCGAATGGTTGCTCCAAGCCTTCCGGTATCTCGCCGGCGGCCAGGAGGCCGTCGAGCACTTCCGCGGCGCGGATCTCAATCTGCTCAGATTCGATGGCGATTGCATCGGGCTCGATCTCGACAACGACCGCCGCGTCAGGCATGTAGTCGAGCAATGTCGAACGGTTGCTGGCGAACGAGGGCGCGAGCAGGTCGACGGCGTCCGGCACATCGCCATGATCGAGCCGCTCGAGGATCTCGATCCACTCGTCGTGCACTTCGGGACGTAGTGAGGCAAAGCCCAGGCGGTCGTCGAGCCTTCGCTCAGCGCGGTCCGTGGGAATGTCGAACTCGATTGGCGGGAGGATCTTGACCCGCTCGAGGCGCTCCGAGGAGCGTTGCGTGGACGGGTCGTAGCTGCGGATGCTCTCGATTTCGTCGCCAAAGAGCTCGATACGGATGCCGTCGCTGCGCCCGGGCGGAACGATGTCGATGATCCCGCCGCGCTGGCTGACAGTGCCGGCCAGGTCGGCGAGCGGTTCGCGCTGATAGCCAGACGTGACGAGCTTGCGCAGCAGCGCGCGGTCGTCGACACGCCCGCCCACCGCGAGCTCGAGCGCGTCGGCCTTGAATGACTCGGCGGAGCGGATGTAGGACATCAGCGCCCGAGTGGAGCTGATGACGACGAACGGCTGCTCGGCCTCATTGGCGGCGAGCAAGTCATCAAGGACGGCGATGCGGGTGCTCGAAAGATCCGGGTCGTGCGGTAGCTGTTCGTAAGGGAGCGGGTCTGGTGAAATCCAATGCTGTGGCTGAATTTCGTCTGGGAGCAGTTCGGAGAGCGCCGCGCCGAGTGCATCCGCGGTATCCTGCCGCGCAGTGATGATGAGGAGCGGTGTGCCAGTCCGCATGACCATGGCGGCAATTGAAACGGCACGCGCTGCCGGCGAAAGGCCGGGCGAGACCTGCGCTCGTTCAGTGAACTCCGGCAGGTGGAGGGCGTCGTAGAGGGGAGTCAGGTAGGCGAGTGTCAAGCGCAGATCCTTCAATATTCGCCGGCGCGTGGCGCGTCGCCGGCAGCGCGACCACTGAGTATATCGGACTTGGTTGTTCCGGCCGGTGGTAGCCGTGTTGAGTGACCTGCGCGCTCGCGCTCAACACTTCGGACGACCGGCGCTACGTGTGCTTCTGGCCTTCCTTACGGTACTTGCCGTCATCATCGCCGGCTGGGCTATCGTGCGACTGCTGATCGCCGACGACGATGCAGTCATCATCGAGGTCGTTCCCGTGGCCGAGATAGCAGCGATCCAAGTGCAGGTTGCCGGGGCGGTTGAACGCCCTGGGGTCCACAGCTTGCCGGAGGGCAGCACGGTAGCAGACGCGCTCCAGGCAGCCGGCAGTCCACTCGTTGATCCCGCCACCGTCGATTTTCGGCTCGATGATGCGCTGGTTGACGGACAGTACATCTACGTCAGAGAGCCAGGGGACGCCGGCGTTCCGCTCGTGCCGCAGCTCGTCAATATCAACACCGCGTCGGCCGAGGAGCTTGAGACGCTACCCGGCATCGGGCCGGTACTCGCGGCGCGCATCATTGAGTACCGGACAACGCAGGGACGCATCCAGGAACTGGAGCAGTTGGTCGCCGTCTCCGGGATATCAGCGCGTATGGTCGAGGAGTTGTTGCCATACGTGACGCTCGAAGCTCCTTAGCTTGGGCGCTTCATTTGGAATTGCGGTGATGGTTGGCGTTGCGGCCGTCCTGCTCAATGGCCGCGGCGAGGCATTGATTCTCGCGGTGGCGCTAGTCGTTCTATTCGCAGCGCTCCCCACATCACATCGCCGGTTGGCGGCTGCCGCAGTCCTTGGCCTGGCACTCGGCTACGGCGTTGCGACAATCCGGGCCACAGAGATGGTCGGCTCCGCCGAGGTTGTGGTCCCGGAGACGATCACCGGCACGGTTGTGAGCGATCCGCGGCTCGGCGCAAGGGGATCGAGCGCAGTCGTCGAGTGGCGGGATCTGGCGGCGCAACGCGTCGAAACGCTCGTCTTCTATTCTTCATCCGAGGCAGTTGGACGCAGCGATGCCGTCGAAATCGACGGCCGTCCAGTCGACGAACAGGCGAGCATCCTGATCGCCGACGAGCTGCGGGTGATCGATCCAGCCGGCGAGTTCGAACAACGTCGCCGCGCAGTGCGCGAAGCGACTCGGAGGCGAGTGCTCAGTCGGGTACCGGGCTCGAACGGGAGCCTCGCGCTAGGTCTGATCATTGGCGACGACAGTGGCCTGACCGGAGAAGAGCGAGACCGTCTTCGGGCGAGCGGACTGACGCACATCACTGCCGTTAGCGGGTCGAATGTCGCATTGGTGATTGTCGCGGTTGCCTTCTTGTTGCGCGCCCTGAACCGAGTCGGTTGGGGTTGGTTTTGCGTGCAGGTGGTCGGCATCATCGGCTACGTCTGGATCGTTGGGGCCGACCCTCCCATCGTGCGGGCGGCGATCATGGGATCGCTCATCCTCCTGGCCCATGTGCTGGGCCGTCCGAGTCACCTCTTCACACTCCTGGCGCTGGCCGGGGCGGCAATGTGTATGCACGTGCCGGAGACACTGAATTCGCTCGGTTTCCAGCTCAGCTTTCTCTCGATGATCGGCCTGGCGCTGGCCGGCGATCTCATCGCTCGCACGGAAGGTGTCGGACGGAAGGTGGCCGTAGCGTTGCTCTCGCCGGTAGGCGCGGCCCTGCTGACCGCGCCGCTGCTGGCCGCGAGATTCGGGACATTCAGTCTCGGCACGGTCCCTGCAAACGTCATCGTCGCGCCGTTGATCGCCCCGGCGACGATGGGCGCGGGCATTATCGCGCTCGTGCCGGACGGGTTCATCAGCGGCGAGGCTGTCGGCGTCCTGGTGTGGGGCTTGACCGGGATTGTCCTGAGTGTCTCTAGCTTCGTCGGTGGGTCGCGCTATGCGGTGATCACGTTTGCGCCACTGACCAGCGCCCAGACCGTCGGCATCTACCTGTTGCTGCTGGGAGCGTTCGCGCCGCTCGTGCCGGAGGTACGGGCTACGTTGCGTACTGTGCGACGCTGGACAAGTGAGAGCCCTGGACGCGCAGCGCTCGTCGCGGGGCTGGTGTCCATTGTGCTGATTGCGTCTTTCTGGCTGCTCGATTGACAACTATCGAGGGCTACCGTAGGCTTTCCGCTGGCACGTATGCGCCCCCATGGTCTAGCGGCCTAGGACGCCACCCTTTCAAGGTGGAGATCGCGGGTTCGAATCCCGCTGGGGGTACCTCTACTTCTGTTCAAGAAGTTGAGACTCTCCACATATCCTGCTTCCCAGATGGTTCGCTTCGACGGCGAGGACAACGTTTGAGGCGCGTTGTTGCAGACTGCGATGCCTGTGTCTGCCTTCGCGATAGGCGTTGATTTCTGCCCTGATGATGAACTTTGCCGCGAGATAGAACCAGAACATCATCGTCAGTATCAGACCGAAGACTGCGCCGTAGACGCTGTGCCCACCAAGAAGCCGCCGATACACCGGGAAGATGAACATGAGTAGCACGAACAATAGCGCCGCCACCGCGCGCGCAACCCAGGGACGGCCCGGCGTCTGGTAAATCCTGGCGAACGCTCGGTCCAGAGATTGGTAGAGACGCGACCCACCTCAGAAGAGCACGCCAAGCGTGACGACGACTGCACTCACCAGCCCTTGGGTGCTCTGGAACATGATCTTCTCGACAGGCTCAGCGATTGGAGTAGGTAGGTCGACGATGAGTTGACCGTTCGCAACCTCTTCAGCTGACGAGACCCAGTTCAGGAGCAGTGCAAAACCAATTGCCATCGAAAGGACAGCGGGCATGAACGCAAGCATCGCGTTAGATGCGATGAACGTGGCCATACCGTCTGCATCGTCGTGCCGGTAGTTTCTGGAGAGCTGTCCGTACCACGTTTCACGGCGAGCGCTGACCTCGCGGCGGAAGCCGTCGAGGGGTTCGAGCAGGCGCCTCGATGTGACGCCTTGGCCAGGCTCTCGCCGACGCTCATCAGGCGCGTCGTGGGCCTGGTTGAGCGGTGGTTTGGCGTGGACCTGTCTCGTCCATTGATACCTCCGTCCGGGGGCTCTATGTCCTTACAACTACTAACTGCTACCGTTCCGGGTGCTCAGTACAGGCCGTCGTGACCATATGTCCCTAACTGCTCCCGTTTGGTACTCCGTGAGCGGGCGGCCGCGGACCGCAAACGCCGGCACCTCCCACTCGCCGCCCACCTTCAAGATCGCGATGGTATTCTAAGATGATAAGTTACATACACATCGTGGATTCACGGGCGATACCAACATATCGCGCCTTTCGCGGACGGACCTCACGTTGCTTCGGCCCTCGGGACGGATATCGGTGAGTTGCTTGGCCTGATCATCGGCTGGGCCATGATCTTCGCCATTGACCGCCGAGGCTGTGGTTTTGCCGGCCATGGTGCGAGCATTGGTAGACGCGGGAAACCGTGCATAGTTGGCAGATTGTGGATAGTTGAGCCTGAGAGTGGCTATCGGCGCGCGATCGATCGTTTCACACACAGAGCGTGGTCTGAACTAGCGTGTGCCCCACTGCCCTCGGTATTGACGCAGATCCGCTCAGGGAGGTGAAGACGTGAGCAACGATCCGGTTGAGGTGCTGCAAGGTGATCCGCAGGAGGAGGCGCCGGATCTCAGTCGCTACCAGAACTTTCAGGCATCGATAGACACGTACCTGCGTTTTATCGACATAACGGCGGCCATTCTGCTTGCGATCGCGACCGTGGCGACCGCCTGGTGTGCCTATCAGTCTTCCCGCTGGAGTGGAGTCCAGGCAACGGCATTCGCCCAGGCATCGGGGGCACGCATCGAATCGAATTCGAGTTTCAATCTCGCGCTAGCCGCTATCAATTACGACACGATGACCTTCATTGAGTGGCTCAATGCACGTCAAACCAGTGACGCGGAATTGTTTAAGTATGTGAATGAAAGTCTCGTACGCGAGGACTTTCAACCTTATCTAGATCAGTGGGTCAAAGCCTCCGACTATGAGGAATTGCCGACGCCCCTGGAGAGTGACGCCTACATCAACGACTTGCTCGCGCCGACGATTGACCTGCAGGTGCAGTCAGCCGAGAAGTTCGAAGAGGCGACCGAGGCGAATCAGACGAGCGACGACTACGTCCTGGCAACCGTGCTTTTTGCGTCGGTCCTCTTCTTTGCTGGAATTTCGGGGAAATTCGAGCGGCTTCGCGTACAGGGGGCGCTTGTCCTGATGGCGATCGCGATGCTGGGCCTGGGAGCGTTTCAGGTAGCTGGGTTGCCAATTCAATAGCTCGCGCGCAACACCAGTCATGCGCCGTGCCTGGGTAGGGCCTGGCGTGGCTTCTGGCTGCCAGTGTGGCGGGAGCCGGTGAATTCGCATGCTACGACACCGGAGTCTGTTATGCCTCGCAGGCTATGTGCGGAACCGCTTTGTGGGTCGCGCTTGCAAAACTAATAACATTAGTATAATATCTAATCTGATTAACCTCGATTGTTCTCGCTTCGCTGGACTGTTAGGAGTGTCATAGCAATGCGGACGACACAGCTTGGCGACCACATGGTTCAGCTCACGCGCTATCCCAGGACCTTTCCGATGAACTGCTACCTGGTACGTGAGGACGATGGCTTGACGCTGATCGACACGACGATGTCCGGCGCAGCCGAAGATATCGTTGCGGTCGCCGAGGCGCTTGGACAACCGATTGCCAGGATCATGTTGACCCATTCCCACGGCGATCATGCCGGCTCGCTCGATGCGCTACACGCGGCGCTACCGGGGGCTGAGATCCTGCTCGGGGCGCGCGAGGCGCGACTCCTTGCCGGCGACCGCTCGCTTGACCCTAACGAGCCGAACGACAAGCTCCGAGGTGGCTATGCCGAGAGCAGTATTGAGCCCAGCGGAACACTGGAATCTGGTCAGCGTGTCGGGTCGTTGGAGGTCGTCGGCTCGCCGGGACATACGCCTGGTCACCTGGCATTCTTCGATACCCGTGACGGAACACTCATCGCTGGCGATGCTTTCCAGACGCGCGGCGGGGTAGCCGTTTCCGGCAAGGTCAAGCTCTTGTTTCCGTTTCCGGCGTTCGCGACCTGGCACAAACCGACAGCACTCACGTCGGCGAAGGCCCTGTACAATCTCGCCCCTGCCCGCATCGCCGTCGGTCACGGGGAATCCATTGCCGATCCACGCCCAGCGATGGCGCGGGCGATTGCCGACGCGGAAGCGGCGTGGGGCGCGGATCTGGCCCATGTCGCCTAGAGCCGGACTAACGCAAGAGATTGTCGTGCGCACTGCAGCGAAGATGTGCGATGCCGGCGAGCCCCTCACGCTGGCGGCGCTGGCCGACCGGCTTGGTGTGCGCACGCCGTCGCTCTATAACCACATCGATGGTCAGGACGGTCTGCACCGCGAGCTCACTCTCTACGGTTCGCGTGAGCTGCTGGACCGCATCACAAGGGCGGCCGTCGGCGTGTCCGGGCCGGAGGCGCTGATTGCCGTCGCAAATGCGTACCGCGCGTTCGCCCGGCAACATCCAGGTGTTTACGCCTACACATTGCGCGCGCCAAGCCCGGGTGATGCGGAACATGTGGCCGCCGGAGAAGATGCGGTTGGAGTTCTGGCGGCGATTTTCGAGCTCATGGGGCTTGAGCCGGAGGAAGCCATCCACGCAATTCGCGGGTTCCGCAGCCTCATCCACGGCTTCGTCGACCTGGAGATGAATGGCGGCTTCGCGCTGCCACTCGATCTAGACGAGAGCTACCGTAGGGCGGTCGAAAGCTATCTCACAGGCATCGACGCCGCGACGGAGTGAGCGAAGCCTCAATCCTCTGGAGGCATGTAGCCCGCGCCACCGGCGATGATCGAGGTGAAGCGGTCATCTGGATCATCCAGCGAGATCTCACCGCTCTGCATTGCGCCGTCAGTGGCCAGATTCTCGCCATTCTTCAGGAACTGATTTGTCGCGCTCGACTCGCCCCCGAAGACGCCGGGCGCGGGGAAACGCAGGCGATCCGGGTGGATGTAGATCTGTACCGGGACGTCGTAGCCCGGCAGCTTGCGGACGGTCACCCGTTGACCCTGCGCGCCATTCCAGCGCCCACGACCGTGATTGTCGACCAACGTGTCCTCGTCGATAAGGAGCGGAACACGGTTCTCGAATATCTCAACCGGGACATTGCCGGCGCTGGAGGGGAAGCAGTTGCGCGTGCGACCCTCGTTCCCGTAGCCTGCGCCCCGGCCGCCGCCGCAGATGAAGTGCGCGTTCTGGGGGTTGCCGTCGGCGTCCCGCGCGTAGGCTCGGAACGCGTACATCAGGCCGTTGCCGGCCTGGATGCGCTCCGGCAGCGCGTCGGCCAGAGCCCGGAAGATCAGCGTGTGCAGGTGCCAGCCGGTCTTGGTGCGGCTATTGACCGAGGCTGGCGGGAGCGCGTTGAGCAACGAGCGCTCATCTGCCCGCACCTCGATTGGCTTGAAGCTGCCCTCGTTGTTCGGCACGCCTGGAGAAAGGAGGCACTTCAACGGGTAGACGGTGTGGGCGCGGGTGTAGTTGAAGGTGCAGTTGATCCCGCCACCGAGTGTCTGGTCGGCAGTACCCGCATAGTCGACGATCATTGAGTCGCCAGCGACGGTGATCGCGACTTTGAGCGTGAGCGGAGTGCCGTTGCCCTCGATCATCTCCTCCGCCTCATAGACACCATCCTCAATCGCGGCGATCTCATCGCGCATGGCCCGCTCGGTGCGAGCCTGGACCGCCTCGCCGAGCGCTTCGAGCGACGTCAGGCCATACTCGCGCATGAACTCGGTCAGGCGGCGTTCGGCGACGACGTTGGCGGCGACCTGAGCCTCGATGTCGGTGATGACCATTTCTGGCTGGCGTACGTTGTGCTTGATGATCTCGAAGAGCGTCTCGTTCGGTTCGCCACGGTCGTAGAGCTTCAGCACCGGGAAGAAGAGCCCCTCTTCGTGGAGGTCCTTGACCCTGATGCCGTCAAGCGCCCCGCCAATTGACGATGTGTGCGCGACGGTGTTCGCGAAGGCGACGACCTCGCCATCGACGAAGATCGGCGTGACGACCGCGATATCGTCGAGGTGACCGGCGCAGATCCATGGATCATTGGTGGTGAAGACATCGCCCGGTTGCATCTCGGCCCGCGGGTACTTCGCAATAATCGCCCGGACCACCTCGGGCATGATCAGGTTGAAGACCGGCATCGAGCGATAGGAGTGGGCCAGCGAGTCGCCGTTGCGGTCGTGGAGCTCACAGCCGAAATCCTGGGCCGCGCCGATAATCGTCGAAACGGCTGTGCGGAGGACGGTCGTCCACATCTCGTCGGCGATGTTGATCAAGCGGCTCCACATGATCTCCAGCGAGACCGGGTCAAATTCAGTGGCCGACCCGTGTGGATTGGTCATGATTCCAGTTTCCTCTCGATCCGCGCTGTCAGGCAAGGTCGACGATCAGCGAGCCATACTCGTCAATTCGCGCGTTGTTGCCGGGGTGGATCACGGCCGTCGACTCACGTTCCTCGACAATCGCCGGACCGGCAAAGGCCATACCTGCTGCGAGCTTGTCGCGGTCATAGACGGTTGTCTCGATCCAGCTATCGTCGCCGCCGAAGTAGACCGGCCGGGTGCCTTTAGCGGCCGTTGTCACGTCACCAGCTCCTAGCGCTTGTCGTCGCAACTCGACGGCCCGTTCGGGCCCGGTGGCGGTCAAGCGCCACTGGAGCGCTTCAATTGGCAGCCCCGCGAGCATCCGGCCGTAGCGTGCCGTGTAGGCGCGCTCGAACGCGGCGCGGATCTCCAGTAGATCAGCGGCGCTCGGGTTGTGGGTGGGGAGCGCCACTTCGATCTCGTGATACTGGCCTTCGAGGCGCATCTCGGCCCAGCGTCGGTAGGTGATGTCGCCTGGATCGACGCCGGCTGACGCGACCTCGCGCGCTGCTTCGGTTTCTAGCTCGTCGAAGAGCGTGCCGATGTGCTGCCAATCCGCGCTGTCGAGGCGCGTGAGGAAGGTCCGCCCGGCAGAGAACGCGATGGGTGCGACGAGTCCGCCGAGCGCCGACGCGACGCCCGCGCCGGGCGGGAAGATCACCGTCGGGCTGCCGAGCAAACGGGCAACAGCGACGGCATGGGCCGGGCCAGCGCCGCCGAAGGCGATGACGGCGAGCGAGCGCGGATCACGATTGCGCTCGATGATATGAACCCGAGCCGCCGCGGCCATGTTCTCGTTGACGACCCGGTGGATGCCCCAGGCGGTCGCCGTTGGATCGAGGTCCAGTTCAGTCCCGAGCAGGGCGACCGCCGCATTGGCGGCACTGGCATCAAGCGTGATCTCGCCGCCGAGGAAGTAGTCCGGGTTGAGGTAGCCAAGCGCAAGGTTCGCGTCAGAGACTGTCGGCGTGGTTCCGCCAAGGCCGTAGCAGGCGGGGCCTGGGTCCGCGCCGGCGGACTCGGGACCGACCTTGAGCAATCCAAGCTCGTCGCGATGGGCGATCGAGCCGCCGCCCGCGCCAATCTCGATCAGATCGACGACCGGCGCGACGATGGGCAGGCCGGAACCTTTCATGAAGCGGCGAACGCGCGCCGCTTCCAGGAGCTGCGCCATCTCCGGCGCGCCACGCTCGATGACACAGGCCTTGGCCGTGGTTCCGCCCATGTCGAGCGAGAGCACATCCGGGTGCCCGGCTAGTTGACCGTAGAAGGCCGCTGCAATCGCGCCCGAGGCCGGCCCTGATTCGAGCAATCGGATCGGCCGCTCGACGGCTGTCGCCGCCGAAGCGATCTCGCCGGACGACATCATGAGATGCAAATCCGATGAAACCCCGAGCTCCTCCAGCGCCTTGCCGAGCTCCGCGACATAGGCGGCCACGGCGGGTTTGGCGAAGGCGTCGGCCGCAACGGTCGAGAAGCGCTCGTACTCGCCGGCAACCGGGGCGACATCGGCGCTCAAGGAGACCTGGACATCGGGCAGGTGCTCGCGCACGGCTTCGGCGACGAGCGCCTCGTGCGCGGTGTTGCGATAGCTGTGAAGGAACGCGATAGCGACTGCATCGACGCCCAGTTCGCGCAGCTCTGCGATCAACGTGTCCAGGTCCGCTTGCGCCGGAGTGGTCAGCGCGCTCCCATCGCGGGTCGTGCGTTCGTTGATTTCCAGGCGGTGCGAACGCGGCACGAGCGGCTCGGGTGGCGGCGCGAAGAGATCGTATATGTCGTACATCTGCTCGCGGCCAAGCTCCAGGATGTCCCGAAAGCCCCGTGTCGTTACAAGGGCGGTGACCGCGCCTTTGCGCTCGATGACGCTGTTGGTCACGAGCGTGGTCGAGTGAACGGCCAACTCGACCTGCCCGGGCGCGAAGCCCTGCTCGATGAGTTCTCGCCAGCCGCGCAGGACGCCACGGGCGGGAAAGGCTGCGTTGGTCAGCACTTTGTGACGTCCAACGACGTCGCCGGCGTTGAGGTCGACGACCACGAAGTCGGTGAAGGTGCCGCCGACATCGAAAGAGATAGCGAGGCGCGCGCCGTTCACTCCTGCTGCCAAGATCAAGCCCTCGTTCCAGTCAATCCTGGGCCATGCCGACCCTTGCGAGCTTCGAACCCGGCGGCGCATCGACAGGCCGCCAAGCGGTGTTGATGTTAGCAGGGCAATGACCATGATGGGCATTGCCTCACGAGCGTCGCGCCACTTCCAGCCAAGGCCACAATCGACTAGGATGGGATCACTCGACAGTCGACAATCTGATGAGAGGTTCTGTGCATGACTGCAACGCGCGACCGCCGCGAATCCGCGACCACCACCGCTCCTGATATCACTGCGACTGGAAGTCTCACCGGGGCGCTTCTCGACGAATTCGCCGCCGACTTCACCGCGCGCCCGGCAAACCGGGTGGCCCAAAATGCGGTGACCCGGACATCGGTGGACCACGTCACGCTCAACCGCGAGGTTGTCAATTCGACCGATCACACGTTTTCGACGGTTCTCGACGCCTGGAAGGTCACATCGCAGGGCCGCTCGGGGCGCTGCTGGGCGTTCGCGGGTATGAATCTGCTGCGCGTCGGCGCGAAGGAGAAGATGGGGCTGCGCGATTTCGAGTTCAGCCAGACCTTCGTGCTCTTCTGGGACAAGCTCGAACGGTCGAACTACTTCCTCGAAGCCATCATCGAGACTGCCGACCAGCCGCTTGATGACCGCACGGTCGGCTTCTTGCTCGACCGGCCGTTGGAGGACGGCGGGCAATGGAACATGTTTGTCGCGCTTGTCCAGAAGCACGGGCTCGTGCCGCAAGCGGCGATGCCGGAGACTCAATCATCCGGCTCGACGCGCCGCATGAATCAGATCCTCTACACGCTCTTGCGCCAGGGCGCGCGTGACCTACGCGCGGCACGCGCAGCCGGCGGCTCGTTGGAGGCGTTGCGGAGTCGGAAGGAGCAGATTCTCACTGCGATCCACCGCGTCCTCTGCGTCCACCTCGGCACGCCGCCGGAGACGGTGCAATGGCAGTGGAAGGACCGCAACGGCGAGTTCCACCGCGACGAGCCGATGACGCCGCAGGAGTTCGCCGCCAAATACATCACATTGCCGCTCGAAGACTATGTCTGCCTTGTGCACGACCCACGCCCGGGCCACGAGCTCAACAAGACCTACACAGTGCAGTACCTCGGCAACGTCGTTGGCGCGCAGCCGGTGACCTATCTCAACGTTGAGGTGGACCTGATGAAGGACCTGGCGCGACAAGCTATGGAGCAAGGCGAGCCGGTGTGGTTCGGCTGCGACGTCGGCAAGATGATGCACCGCAACCTCGGCCTCTGGGATGCTGACCTCTACGAGCTCGACGACCTCTATGGCTTCGACTTCGACCTCGACAAGCCGGAGCGCCTGCTCTACCACGACACGCTGATGACGCACGCGATGCTCTTCACCGGCATCGACACCGACGGCCCGGAGATCCGGCGCTGGCGTGTTGAGAACTCCTGGGGTGAGAAGTCCGGCGTCAAGGGCTACTACACGATGAATGACAACTGGTTTGAGGAGTACGTCTTCGAGATCGCGGCGCGCAAGGATCAGCTCCCGGGCGAGCTGCAAGCGGCGCTCGACCTCGAGCCCGTCGTCCTGCCGGCCTGGGATCCGATGGGCGCGCTCGCGCGCTAGCCAGCGCGGAATCAACGTGAGGAGTTTGCCATGATTGTTCGTAGCCCTTACCCGGATGTTGAGATACCCGCCGAGGCGGTGCCGGAGGTCGTGCTCTCGACCTTTCACCTGCGCCCCGACAAGGTCGCGATGATCGACGGCGACACCGGGGCTGAGACGACCTACGCCGAGCTCGAAGCGCGCATCCGCGGGTTTGCAGCCGGGGCGCAGGCGCGTGGGCTGCAAAAAGGTGATGTCGTTGCGATCTTCAGCCCTAATTATCCAGACTATGCCGTTGTCTTCCACGGCGTCGCGCTGGCGGGCGGGACGCTGACGACGGCGAACCCGCTCTACACCGCGCGCGAGCTGCATAACCAGCTGACGGATTCCGGCGCGCGCTGGATCTTCTGTCACAGCGCCTTTCTCGATACGGCCCGCGAGGCCAGTGAGAACACGTCAATCGAGGAGATTTTCGTCATTGGCGATGCGGACGGTTTCGCGTCAGTCGATGATGTCATCGGCGATCCGGCGGACGCGCGGCCGGTAGAGATCGACACCGCCGATGACCTCCTGGCGCTGCCATACTCAAGCGGCACCACCGGCCTGCCCAAGGGCGTGATGCTGACACATCGCAATCTCAATGCCAACCTGGCGCAGATTCACGGCGTGACCGATGTCGAGCTGATCGAGGAGCAGGATGTCATTCTCGGAGTGCTGCCCTTCTATCACATCTACGGCATGACCGTGATCATGAACTACGGTCTGATGGCCGGCGCAACGGTCGTGACGATGTCGCGCTTCGACCTTGTCAAGTTCCTCTCATTGATCCAGGAACACCGGGTAACGCGCGTCAATGTTGTGCCGCCGATCGTCGTCGCGCTTGGCAAGCATCCGCTTGTCGATGACTATGATCTCAGCTCCCTGCTCTCGGTCTTCTCCGGCGCAGCGCCGCTCGGCGACGATCTGGCGCGAGAAGTCAAGCAGCGGCTCGACTGCGACGTGCTGCAGGGCTACGGGCTGACCGAGACCAGTCCGGTCACGCATTGCTCGCCCAGCCGGCCGAAGGTGCTGTCGTCAATTGGCGCGCCAATCTCAAACACCGAGACGCGCATCGTCGATGTCGACAGCGGTGCCGTGCTTGGCGCGGGCGAGACCGGCGAGCTGCACATTCGTGGTCCCCAGGTCATGCGCGGCTATCTCAACAACGCGGAAGCAACCGCGGAGACGGTTACTGACGACGGCTGGTTGCGGACCGGCGATCTTGCCTACTTCGATGACGAGCATCGTTTCTATATCGTCGACCGGGTCAAGGAGCTGATCAAGTACAACGCCAACCAGGTTGCCCCGGCGGAGCTGGAGGGTCTGTTGCTTGGGCATCCGGCCGTGGCCGACGTCGCCGTGATTCCGGTGCCGGATCCAGAAACAGGCCAGATCCCGAAGGCTTACATCGTCAAGAGCGCTGATGTTGAGCCCGACGAGCTGATGGACTGGCTGGCAAGCCGTGTTGCGCCACAGAAGCGGGTACGGCTTGTTGAGTTCACCGACGCGATTCCGAAGTCGGCCAGCGGCAAGATCCTGCGACGTGAACTGATCGAACGCGAGCGGGCCCTGGTAGCCGGCGACCTGTAGACCTGCGGCAGTCCGTGCCTTGTGAGGAGTAGACAATGGAGCCTTGGCCCGAACAGAGTCACAACGTCCGTCTCGTCGGTCACTCGGACCTCAACGGCTGGGGCGACGCGTTTCAGATCCAGGTGCGTGACGGCCTCTGCTACGTCGCCGGATCAGGCGAGGCCGGACACGACGGCCTCACGATTCTCGATGTCAAGGATCCGAGCAATCCGCGCGTTATTCACCAGATGGCAGACGGTCCGGAAGCGCGCACCCACAAGGTGCTACTGATCGACGACAACGTGCTGATTACGAATAGCGAGCTGCGCGGCGACGCGCCGATCAACGGCGTTGTCGGTGGGCTGCGGATCTTCGACATCAGCAACCCGACTGAGCCGCGCTTCGTGCGCTACGTGGATACCGAGAGCAAGGGCATCCACCGGCCAATCTACGACGAGCGCCGCAAGCTGCTCTACTGTTCGGGCTTTCGCGATGGCTTCGAGGGCAAGATCATCCTGGTCTACGACATGGCCGATCCGTGGAACCCGGAGCTGGTCGGCGAGGGCTGGGTACCAGGTCAACATGTAGCTGGTGGCGAGCAGCCGTCGTGGGACGCAGCGAAGATCGGGATGGGCTGCTGGCTGCATGAGGCCAACCCCTGGGGCGACGTGCTTACCTGCGGCTTCTGGAACGGCGGCGTTGCCCTCTTCGATCTCGCGGATCCCACAAGCCCGGAGTTCATCTGGCGGCACAATCCGCATGAGACGCACGGCTGGCCGGGCGCGTATCACACATTCCTTGTGCCTCCGGGATCGTCCTACGGCATCGCGGCGACCGAGACGATCTCAAGCGACTGTGCCCACCCGCCCGCCTTCGTCTCCTTCTACGACGTCCGGAACCCGCGTGAACCACTGCCAATCTCGACATTTATGCCGCACGCCATTGACCCGGAGACGATGAAGCCGGTTGATCCGCGTTGGTGTACGACCGGCACGCGCTACGGGGCCCACAATCTCTGGCTCGACATGGCGGCGGATGACCTGCTCTACGTTGTCTGGTTCGCCGCCGGGCTGCGGGTCGTGGACTGGTCGAACCCGTACCAGCCGCGTGAAGTCGGCTTCTACATGCCTGCCGGAACGCCGGAGTGCCCGGTGCCCCAGTCGAACGATGTCTACGTCGATCGGGAAACGGGGCTGATCTACATCTCTGACCGGGCCGGCCTGGGCTTGCACATCGTCGAGTTCACCGGCTAGCGAGCGTCTAGCGATAGTCGCTGAGGATTTCCGCCGATTGCCGCAGCACATCGCGGCCCGCTGCGGTTTCCGGCTGGCGGTAGTAGATCTCAGTGGCCCCGGCGGCGATGTAGTCCTCGGTGAGCTTGCGGAAGTTGTCGAGCGAGTCGAACGGTTCACAATCCAGAACGCGGCTGAAGGCGAAGGCCGACCAGCGAATCTCAGCCGGATCTCGGCCGATCCGCTCGCAGGCAACGTTCAGGGTCGCGCCGAGTTCACGCATTGCATCCGGCCCGTGATTGAGGTTCCAGATGTCGGCATGCTTGGCGACCAGACCGAGCATCCGTGGCCGTTGGCCGCCGATCATGATCGGCAGGCGAGCCTGGACCGGCTTTGGCTGGAATGGCGCGTTGTCGAGTTGATAGTGCGTGCCGTCGTAGGTTGTGCGCCGGTTGGCCAATAGCTTCTCGATGAGCTCCAGCGCCTCGGCGAAGCGGTCCACTCGCTCTCCCGGTGGGCTGAGTTGGAGGCCATAGGCGTCGTGCTCGCGCGCGTACCAGCCCGCGCCGATGCCGAGATCCAACCGCCCGCCGCTGATCTGGTCGATTGTCACGGCCTCCTTGGCCAGCAGGACCGGGTTGCGGAAGGTATTGCTGCTCACCAGGATACTCAGGCGCAGACGCGGGATGATCGCAGCGAGGGCGGCGAGCAGCGTCCAGCCTTCATGGAACCAGCCGTCCTCATCGCCGGCGGTCGGCATGAGATGATCGCAGATCCCGGCGCAGTCATAGCCAAGCCGCTCTATCTCCTGCCATTCAGCCAGCGTGTCGGTCCACGGTTTGGATTGTGACGTCCAGATTCCGAAGCGTAGCGCGTGTGTCAATTGGCGATCCTTACATAGTTGTCTATCCGAGTCAGGCTACACTAGTTTGACACCAAAGCCACTTCGCGTGCGGCGCGCCTGGCGATGCCGCGCGATCTATCAACAGTGCTCAGGACGAAAGGGATCGGGATGAAGATCGGGGTTGTCTTTCCACAGACCGAGATCGGCGAGGACGCCGGAGGCGTGCGCGCCTACGCGCAGGCGACTGAGGAGCTCGGCTACGATCACCTCCTGGCGTACGACCACGTCCTCGGGGCAAATACTGCTAGCCGCGCTGACTGGCGCGGTCCGTACACGTCAGAGTCCAACTTCCACGAGATCTTCGTGCTCTTTGCTTACCTCGCGGCGCTCACCGAGCGCATCGAGCTGGTGACCGGCGTCGTCATCCTGCCGCAGCGCCAGACTGCGCTTGTCGCCAAGCAGGCGGCCTCAATCGACCGGCTCAGCAATGGCCGGTTACGGCTCGGCATTGGCGTCGGCTGGAACGATGTCGAGTACGTTGGGTTGAACGAGGATTTCGGCAATCGCGGGCGTCGCTCGGAGGAGCAGATCGCCGTCATGCGGCGGCTCTGGACGAACGAGGTCGTCGATTTCGAGGGGCGCTGGCACAACATCCCGGACGCCGGCATCAAGCCGCTACCGGTGCAGCAGCCGATTCCCGTCTGGATCGGCGGCTACGTCGAGGCGACCCTCCGGCGCGTCGGCCGGATCGGTGATGGCTGGTTCCCGCGCGACCAGCCGGGCGACCAGCTCCGGCAGGACCTTGAGACGATCGCTGAAGCAGCACGGGACGCTGGACGTGATCCAGACGAGATCGGCATCGAGGGCCGGGTCAATCTGGTTCAGACGCCGCAAGACGAGTGGGGCGCGGCCACCGAGGCATGGCGCGAAGCGGGCGCATCCCACATCTCGGTGGTGACGATGGGCGGTGGCCTTGGGCCGGACGGCCACATCGACATCATTCGCAGATACCGCGATGTCGTCGCAACCTGACCGGGCAACGTAGAGATAAGGGTAGCCCGAGATGGACATAACCCTCGGAATCGCGGTCGCATACGGCATCTTGATCGCGGCGTTCATCATCTTTGCGTTGGACATCATGCCGATCGACTTCGTCGCCTTTGCGATCATGGCGGTCATTCTCGTCCTGCACGACACGCTGGACATGACGCTCCAGGAGGCCGTCTCCGGCTTCAGCAACTCCGCAACCGTGACGGTGCTAGCCGTGTTTATCCTCAGCGCCGGGATCCAACGCACTGGGACGATCAACTACATATCCCGGCGTATGGTCGAGTGGGGTGGCGATGAAGAGCGCCGGCAGATTCTGACGATTCAGGGTGTGACCGGCCCAATCTCGATGTTCATCAACAACACCGCCGCGGTCGCGATCCTCATCCCCGCCGTCATCCGCATGGCGCGCGAAGCGCGACGCTCGCCATCGAAACTCCTGATGCCGCTTTCGTATGTCTCGCAGCTCGCCGGCGTCGTCACGCTCATCGGCACCTCGACGAACATCCTGGCCAGCGAGCTGACTGGTCAAGCGGGTCTGGGCGGCTTTGGGATGTTCGACTTCTCGGCCATCGGTCTGTTGATCTTCGCGACCGGCGCACTCTACCTCTTGTTGATCGCGCCGAAGCTGCTGCCCGACCGCGCCGCCGGTCAGACACCGGAGCGTGGCTACCAGGTGACTGAGTTCCTCAGCGAAGTCCTCGTGCCGGATGACTCCAGCTACGACGGCATGACCCTGGCTGACGCCCAGATTCGGCAGGAGTTCGGCGTCCAGATTTTGGAGATCATTCGTAGTGGGCGCCACATCGTGGCGCTCCAGGGCGACACGCCGATCCGGGCCGGCGACATCCTCGTCGTCTCCGGCAGCGCCGACGAGCTCGTAGCCATTCGCGATGATCCCAGACTCCAGATTGAAGCTCAGGCGCGGCTCGACGAGACCGACAGGTTGCCCGAGGAGATCCGGTTGCTGGAGGTCGTCATTGGCCCGAATTCAGACCTCATCGGCGGCACACTCATTACGACGAACTTCCGCAACCGCTACGACACGACGGTCATCGCCATGCGGCGCGACGGCCGGGTGATTCGGCAGCGGCTCGGCTCGGTGCGCTTCGAGTTCGGCGATACGCTGCTGCTGCAAGGCCCGCCCGGGGCGATCGAGCAGGTCAAGCAAGAGCGCGGCTTCATCGTGACTGAGGAACCCGAGATCGAGACCTTCCGGACGAACAAGATTCCGCTGGCCCTGGCGATCGTCGCCGGGGTCGTGCTCTTCGCAGCGCTCGGCCAGCCAATCCTGGTGACGGCGATTGCCGGCGCGGTCCTGATGGTCATCAGCGGCTGTTTGACCGTGCAGGAGCTCCACGAGTCGATCCGTTGGGATGTCATTTTCCTGCTGGCTGGAATGATTCCAGTTGGGATCGCCCTCGAGAACACCGGCGGCGCGGAACTGCTGGCTGATCTCGCCGTAGACTCGGCCGAGTATCTGCCGGCGCTGGCGGTACTCTACATCTTCTACGCGACGACGATGATCCTGACCGAGCTAATTTCGAACAACGCTTCGGTCGTCGTGATGGTGCCGATTGGCATCAGCACGGCGGTGTCGCTGGGACTCGATCCGAAAGCCTTCGTCCTGGCGATCATGTTTGCGGCCTCGACGGCATTTACGACGCCGGTCGGCTACCAGACGAACACGATGATCTACGGCCCAGGCGGCTATCGCTTCACTGACTTCCCCAGGGTCGGTGGACCGCTCAACCTGATCCTGTTGGCGGTGACGCCGCTCTACATCTGGTCGATCTGGGGACTCTGACCGTAGTCAGAATGCAACGTAGTGCTCTGGAGTTGGCGGCGGTTGTTATCGTGCGGGTGGCGGCCATCTCTCCTGATCGACCCGACCTTGGCGTAACCACGGGAGGTCGGTGTATTTTCACTCACACTCCCGTGGCTTGGCACTCAACTATTACTTTTACCTTGCGTCCCCCGATCTGACGGTGTGCATCGCACCTTCGGCTACGCGCCGCTTCGTTCAGGATGACGTCCAATTGGACATAGACTCGCGATGAAACACGTGCGTGCGGTGAACTGGGTGGATTCGGTGAGATGAACTCCAGTCCTCCGATGCGGTGTTCAAATGACCTGTAGTCGGGGCGCGCGCGTTGTTTAAGAGTGCCTAGGCGGTTGCTGATGTGGAGCCATGGTTGAGCGACTCGGCAAGGCTCGTTGCGGTCCCTGTTGCGAAGGTGACGCAGTCGGGTATCCCGACGCCGCGATAGGCTGCGCCGACCACGGCCAGGTCAGGAACCGCGCCGATCTCGGCCTGAATCTCTTGCACCAATTCACGATGACCGACGTGGAATTGCGGCATGGCGTTGTGCCAGCGGAAGACTCGCGCGGAGCGTGGTTCGGCAGCAATGCCGGTGATGCTGGCGAGGTCGCGCCGCACTGTCTCGATGACCTCGTTGTCGGGAAGGAACGCCGGCTCCTCATTGCCCGCCCGTCCGACAAACCCCCGCAGGAGCACACTGCCCTCTGGTGCGCGTCCGGCGAATTTCCGGCTCGACCAGGTCACGGCCGTGAGATCGAAGCCTTCGACGCGCGGCACGACAAACCCGCGCCCGCCGCCGGCGACCCGGACATCCGCCTCGTCGAACGCCATCGAGACCGTCGCTGACGAGACATAGGGGATCGACTCGAGCGCCTGCGCGGCTCGCGGCGCAAGCTCGCGTAGGAGGTTGGCCGTCGGGCCGGCTGGAGTCGCGAGGATGACGGCGTCCGCAGAGAACTCAGCGCCGCTCGCAGTGTCGAGTCTGTACCCAGTGCCATGGCTGGTGATTGCGGTGACCGGTGTGTTGTAGCGGATGCTGTCCGCGCTGATGCGGTCTATGGCCGCATCAACTACAGCGCCGAGACCACCGCGAAGACTTACGAATGGTGTGTATTTGCGTGGTGGGCTCTGCGCCGTTGCAGCTGCTTTCCGCGCTGCCAGCGCCGCGCGGATCAGACCACCGTGGCGGCGTTCGGCTTCGCGCAGGCGGGGGAAGGTCGCCTCGATGCTGAGTCGCGTGGCGTCGCCCGCGAAGATGCCGGAGAGCAGTGGTTCGGCAAGATGCTCGAAGGCCTGCCGGCCAACCCTGCGCCGCATGAACGCAGCCACGGACTCGTCGTCATCGCCACTCCGGGCTGGAATGAGGTAGTCGCCGAGGAGCCGCGCCTTGCCGGAGAAGTCGAGCAGCGGTGATTCAAGGATCTGCCGGAACTGCGTCGGCACCAGCATCGTGATGCCCTCCGGGAGCGGCTGCATCGCACCGTCGTGGACGATATAGGTGCCGCCGCCGTCGGGGCTGGTGTTGATGAGCTGATCGGCAATGCCAAGCCGTTCCGCGAAACTGATCCCGCCTGGTTTCGTCGACAGGAACGAGTCCGGCCCGGCGTCGATGATGTAGTCGTCTGAGCGGACAGTGTGAATTGGGCCGCCAGCGCGGTCGCTCGCCTCGAAGACGATAACGTCGATTCCGCGTGCTCGTAGCTCGACTGCCGCGGCCAGCCCGGAAATCCCGGCCCCAACAACGGCGACCCGCGCTGGCATCTAGTCGCTGGCCTCCGCCACAGCCGCGCGCACCGCATTGGCGACCGCCTTGGCGAGTCCGGGATCGTCGTTGAGCATCTCGGTACGTTCAAGGCGAATGCCCAGCTCTTCAGCTTGCTGCTTGTGCTCGATATCGACGTCGAAGAGCACCTCGACGTGGTCGCAGACGAAACCAATCGGCACGAAGAGCAGTTCCTTGATGCCGTTGCCTGCAAACTCTTCCAGCGTTTCCTCAACCGTCGGGCCAAGCCAGGCGTCGCCTGACGCGCCCTGACTCTGGAAAGCGAAGCGGTAGTTCGTCAACCCAAGCTGCTCCGCGACCAGGTCGACCGAGGTCAAGATCTCTTCGCGATAAGGGTCTCCTGACTCCAGGATGCGGGCCGGGAGCGAATGCGCGGTGAAGAGCACGACAACGTCGTTGAGCTGCTTGTCGGGGTAGTGCCGGGACATCGCAGCTTCGATGCGGGTTGCGATCGAGCCAATAAATTCCGGCTCGTCCTTCCAGCTTCGGACCTGAATCACTGGCAGGTCAACGCCCTGTTCCTTGAGCGCCTTCGTGAGTTTGCCCATGTATGCGCCGACGCTCATGCGGCTGAAGTGGGGCGCCATCACTGCGCCGGCGACGAGATCGACATCCTCGGCAAGCATCTGCGGCACGACCTCCTCGATATAGGGGAGCCAGTGGCGCATGCCGACAAAGCAGCGGTACTCGGTGTCGCCACCGTTCGCGTTTAGCTCGTTCTCAATGCTCTGTGCCTGAGCAGTTGTCAGTTCGAGAATCGGTGAGCTGCCGCCGATCTGCTCGTAGCGCTCGGTGATCTCGTCGATCAATTCCTGCGAAGTGGGCCGGCCGCCACGGATGTCGGCGAGGAATGCCGGTACTTCCGCGAGCGTGTTCGGACCTCCGTACGCCATGATCATGACGCCGACGCGCCTGCGTCCTCCACTCATCGTCGGGTTCCTATCCTTCTACGTGCCGCGCGCTCAGCTCGTGCACGAGGTCAACCACTTCACTCGCTGTAGGTTCGGGCGTTCCGGGGATGATCCCGTGGCCCAGATTGAAGATGTGGCCGGGACGTTCGCCTGCCTCGTCCAGCACGGCCTTGACGCTGGCGCGTAGCGAAGCGCCGGAGTCGAAGAGCCGGATAGGATCGAGGTTCCCCTGGATTGCCCGGTCAAAGCCAATGATCTCCCAGGCGCGTCCGAGCGGGATGCGCCAGTCAACGCCGACGACATCGCTGCCCGCCTCGGCAATGAGATCGAGCATGCCGCTGGTATGCACGCCAAAGAGAATGATCGGGACATCGGTAGCTGCATGCACGTGCTCGACAATACGTGTCGTCGTCGGCAGGACGTAGCGTTGGAAGTCCAGTGGAGCCAGGGAACCTGCCCAGGAATCGAAGAGCTGGACACATTGAGCGCCGGCCTCGACCTGGGCAATGAGATAGTCGCTGGTCATCTGGCCGAGCGTGTCCATCAGCCGGTTCCAGGCGGCTTCCTGGCTGAACATGAACTGTTTGACTTTGGCGTAGTTGCGGGAAGGTCCGCCCTCAATCATGTAGCTTGCCAGCGTGAAGGGGCTGCCGGCGAAGCCGATCAGCGCGGCGCGTCCGTCGAGCTCCGCGCGCACCGTGCGTAGCGCATCGAGGGTCGGCTTGAGCTCACTGGCAGGGTCGTATGGCGTAAGGGCGTCGCCGTCAGACGCGGTCTGGATCGGATTGTGGAAGATCGGTCCCTCGCCGGCGGCGTACTCGAGCTGCATACCGAGCGGCACCAGCGGTGGCATGATGTCGGCGAAGATGATCGCGGCGTCGACCGCCATCGCGTTGGCCGGCAGCATCGTCACCTGTGCCGAGAGCTCTGCGCTGGCGATGATGTCCAGAATCGTGTGTTGCTTGCGGATTTCCCGATAGGCTGCCTGGTAGCGGCCTGCCTGACGCATGAACCAAACTGGCGTGCAATCGACGGGTTGGAGCCGGCATGCTCGTAGGAACCGTTCCGAACCTAGCACTGTCACTCCGTTCGACACCTGGCGATAGCTTGTGCAGATTGTAACAATCCGCGGTCTTGCCTGGCGGGTTGCGGAGAGTCATTCGACGGGTTAGTCAGCTGCAGCGCCTTCGTGCTGGTAGATTCCGGCATAGCCGGCTTCGGTCGCAGCTACGAGCGGATGGAAGACGAGCTGGCAGATGCGCGCGTCACGCTCGACTTTGAATCCGGCCGGATGGTAGACGACCATCAGCGACATGCCGCGTCCGGAGTAGCCGGCGTCCCAAACGGCGGTGTGCATCGCGACACCAGAGCGCAGCAGGCTCGAACGCGGTCTGGCATAGGCCATCAGCCAGCTCGGCAGGTTGACCGTCTCGTTGAAGCGCACCTGGTATGCGCCTTCCGGCAGATAGACTGAGCCGTCCGGCTCGAACGGCAGATCGTCAGTGACCGGTAAGACGCGCGTGGCGTTCGTCCGGCCAAGCGTGCCCGAGCCACGGAAGCGGGAGATCGTTTCGACGGTGATGTCGATGCCATTCGGCTGGACCTGCGCGTCCGGATCGACCATGTTTTCGAGGAGTGGCGGACTATTTTCTAATAGCTGCCAGAGCGCTTCATTGCTGAGGACGCCTTGCCCGGGTTGCATGCTTCTACCTGATTTCTTGCGAAATGTACGGTCGCTATGTCCGTACAATCTACTGTCAGGAACCGGCAGCGTCAAGCCGGGGCAATCGACCAATACTTTATACTCATGATGAGTATAAGTTGCTGTCACTGACCGGAGGATGACATGGCAGGCGAAGGTCGCGCAGACACCAGGAGCTCGCGGCAGCCGCAATTTCACCAGGCGACGTCCGCGGAGATTCGGGCGGGACGCACGGCGGACGTGTACTTCGAGCGCACGCTGGAAATCCTCGAAAAGCATGACCTCAATCCGCTGGTCCGCGCCGAGTTCGCGGTCAAGGGTCTGCCCGACCATATGCCCTGGGCCGTCTTCACGGGCCTGGAGGAAGTCTTCGCGCTGCTGGACGGCTTCCCGGTCTCGATGCGTAGCTTTCCCGAAGGGTCGCTGATCCGGCCGCACCTGCCGGTGTTCGAGATCACAGGGCGCTATCAAGCCTTCGCGCAGCTTGAGACGGCGATTCTGGGCCTCGTCTGCCAGTCATCGGGCGTCGCGACGAAGGCGGCACGGGTACGGCATGCGGCCGGCGACAAGCCGCTGATTAGCTTCGGCGCGCGCCGGATGCACCCGGCCGTCGCGCCGGTGATCGAGCGAGCCGCCTATATTGGCGGTTGCGACGGCGTCAGCGTCCTCAAGAGCGCGGAGCTGCTGGGCGCGGACCCGACCGGCACTATGCCGCACGCGTTGATCCTCGTCGTCGGCGACACGCTCGAAGCGATGCGCCTGTATGACGCGACCATTGCAGAAGATGTGCCGCGCATCGCGTTAATCGACACCTTCCAGGACGAGAAATTTGAGGCGGTGCGGCTGGCCG
Source organism: Chloroflexia bacterium (assembly GCA_030431755.1). GTDB lineage: Bacteria > Chloroflexota > Chloroflexia > Thermomicrobiales > CFX8 > JAUIIK01. Next base: position 10,502 of record JAUIIK010000017.1, on the reverse strand, counting down.
AGGCGTTCGGGGAGAAGCTGTCAGGTATTCGTCTCGACACGCCTGGCAGCCGGCGGGGTGACTTCGCCCAGATCATCCGGGAAGTCCGCTGGGAACTGGATATGCGTGGCCACTCACATGTCCAGATATTCGTCAGTGGCGGCTTGAACGAGCGGACCGTGCGCGAGCTGCGGCCACTGGTCGACGGTTTCGGTGTCGGCACAAGCATCGCCAATGCCGGGACGATTGACTTCAGCATGGATCTCGTGGAGCTTGACGGCGAAGCGGTTGCGAAGCGCGGCAAGATGTCGGGCGCGAAGCAGGTCTGGCGGGACGAGTCGACGCTGCGCGACACTGTTCTACCTCTGGAAGCGAACCCCGACCGTCCCGGCCTCGTGCCGCAGCTTGTGAGCTTGCTCGACGATGGCCGTCTTGTTGACGAGCTTCCGACGCCGGTTGAGATACGGGCGCGCACGTTGCGCCAGCTCGAGATCGCAGGCCCGGAGATCGATCAGTCAGGACCGTCGGAATGGTAGACGGGACCGACGCCGCGTTCGACATACATCTGGCAACCGGTGACGATGTTGACGCCTGCGAGGCGATCCTCCGCCAACTACCGGACTGGTTCGGGATTGAAGAGTCAATCGCCGCCTACGTTGAGGACATGCAGGCCATGGAGCTGCTGGTGGCGCGTGCCGGCGACGAGATTGCCGGATTCCTGGCGTTGAACGAGCACAACGAGTCCACCACCGAGATCCACGTTATGGCGGTCGCTCGCCGTTTCCACCGCCGCGGCATCGGCCGCAAGCTCATCGAGGCGGCGGCCGTCATCGCGGTCGAGCGCGGCAAGCGTCTGCTGGAGGTCAAGACCCTGGGCCCATCGCACCCTGACCCCAACTACGCTGGGACACGACGCTTCTACGCCGCGCTGGGCTTCCTCCCCGTCGAGGAGATCCACGGGCTTTGGCCGGGGAATCCCTGCTTGATCATGGTAAAAGTGCTGGACGATATCGCATGAGGTTGAAGAGGACGAACGGCGTTGATGCGAATCTCAAAACATCCAATTCTCGGCGTTAGACCGGCCGGCAGCGCCGTGTCGATCACCGTCGATGGTGAACCGATCACGGCATTCGAGGGCGAGCCGGTGGCGGCGGCGCTGCTGGCAGCGGGCCTGCGGGCGGTTCGCACGATGCCCGAGACTGGTGAGCCGCGTGGCGTCTTCACCGGCGTTGGCAGATCAACAGAAGAGCTTGGCACGGTCGACGGCGAGGCGAATGTGCAGCTGATGCGAACCCCGGTCCGGGACGGCATGGTTGTCGACACTCAGCAGGGACTGGGCGACTGGGGTGAGTCGTCATGAGCGGCACGACGCAGATCGTGGTCGTGGGCGGCGGTCTGTCCGGGATCATGGCGGCGATCACCGCGTCACGGCCCGGCGCGGAGGTCATCCTGATCGACGAACAGGAGCAGATGGGCGGTTGGCAGCGCACGTCGATCCAGAAGATCGACAACCCGCCCGATGTGCTCGAAGGCTATCGGGGCTACGATTCGACCAGCTATGGGCGGAGAGTGCTCGAACAGTCTTCAATCGATTGTCGCAACCGCAGCGTTGTCTGGGGGCTCTTCGAGGACCGCACCATTGCCGTCCACGGCCCCGAGGGCGCTTACCAGCTACGGCCCGACAAGATCATCCTGGCAACCGGGTCGACGGAGATCGTCTGGCCATTTGCCGGGTGGACCCTCCCTGGTGTGATGACGGCGCGCGCGGCGCGGGCATTCATGCACCTCCACTATGTCTTGCCGGGGAGGCGTGTCGCGGTCATTGGCCGCGGCGCGGACGCCGACCAGCTGCAGGCCGACCTCGAAGCAGCTGGAGCTAGCGTCGTTAGCCGCTTCCAGACTCCCGACGGAGTCGAAGCCGGTGGTGATGGCGCTGTCGAGTGGATCTCTGTCGAAGGCGAACGGGAAGCGGTCGATGCTGTCGTGCTCGCGTTGGGGTCGTTGCCTGATCCGGAGCTGGCGCGGCACGCGATGGCCGACCTGGAGTATTCAGCAGCCAACGGTTGCCACGTCCCGATTCGCAACGCGCACATGCAGACCTCGGTCGAAGGCGTCTACGTCGTCGGCGACGCCGGCGGTTGCGTCACGGCGGCCGAAGCCGCGGCGCAAGGCTACGTCGCCGGATTCGCCGCGACGGACAGTGATGAGCTTGCGACCGCGATGTCGGCGCTGGCGGACGCGGTCCAGGCGCGCGGTCCGCACATCGATGTTGGCGACGCGGCGCGGATCCCGGACGAAGTACAGGTCGACCGCGAGGAGCAAGTGATAGCCGCCTGCATCCGGGATGCGATCCAGAGCGGTGCGGTAAGCGTCAACGATGTGAAGCGCAAGACGCGAGCCGGCATGGGCGCGTCCCAGGGTCGCGATACCGAGTACGTCATTGCGCGCATGATCCGCGTGCAAACCGGAATCACGCTCGACCAGCTGGTGCCGATGACCGCCCGGCCGCCGGCGCGGCTCGTTGCGCTGGCGGACCTCGCGCAAATGGCCGCCGCAGTCGACTGACCGGAGAGCATCGAAGGCGACGGAGATCGCGATGGCGAAGGACTACAGCAACTACAGCTACTGGTTGGAGTCGTGCGGGGACGACCTCACTCCCAGGCCAGCCCTTGACGGTTCCGCTGATGTCGACATCGCAATTCTCGGAGCTGGGTTCTCAGGCCTCTGGACTGCCTACTATCTTCTGCAACGAGATCCCTCGCTGAATGTCGCGATCGTTGAGAAGGAGATCGCCGGGTTTGGCGCTTCCGGTCGCAACGGTGGTTGGTGCTCTGGTGGTTTCCCCTTGAGCATGGGGGAGCTTGAGCGGCGCTACGGCGCCGGCGCGGCCAGCCAGGTGCAGCGTGAGATGACGGCAACCGTCGACATCGTCGGCCAAGTTGCGGCTAGCGAGGGTATCGAGTGCGACTATGAGAAGGGCGGTTCGCTCCGGCTAGCACGTGGTCGGCATCAACTTGGCTCAATCGAGTCGGCCTTCCGGGCATTGCAGGAACGCGGCATAGCTGAGGGCTACGAATTGCTCGACCAAGCAGAGACCCAGGCGCGTGTGGCCGTGCGTGGGGCGATAGCGTCACTCTTCAACCCGAACTGCGCCACGATTCATCCAGGCAAGCTCGTCCGCGGGCTGGCCCGGGCCGTCGAGCGGCGTGGCGGGAGGATCTACGAGCAGACGGCGGCGGCGGGCTTCTCAACTGGTAAACGGCCGGTCCTGCATACCGACGCCGGCGACCTGCGCGCCGACGTCGTCGTACTCTGCGGCGAAGCGTATCTCTCGCAGCTCGAACAGCTGTCGCGGCAGGTCCTACCAATCTACTCCTTGATCGTGCTGACCGAGCCGCTTGACGACGCGCAGTGGGAAGAGATCGGTTGGCAGGGCCGCGAGTGCATCGGATCGAGCAAGTATGTGGTCGACTACCTCTCGAAGACCGCCGATGGTCGCATACTCTTCGGCGGACGGGGCGCTCCCTACCACTATGGCTCGCAGATCGACGATGCGTTCGACCGTCACGAGCCGACGCACGAGATGCTGCGGCAAGCTACGTTGGAGTGGTTCAAGCCGGTCCGGGAGGACCAGTTCTCCCACGCCTGGGGCGGGCCGCTCGGAGTGCCACGCGACTGGATGCCGACGATGTCCTACAACCGGACGACCGGGATCGCGACCGCGCGCGGTTACACCGGCCAAGGCGTCGCGCCGTCGAACCTCTCCGGGCGTGTGCTGGCTGATCTGATTACCGGCACAAAGTCCGACCTGGCCTGGCTGCCGACGGTCGGACACCGTTCGCCGGACTGGGAGCCAGAGCCATTCCGGTACGCCGGTGTGCGCTATGTGCAGCAACAATATTTCAAGCTGGACGAGCAGGCGGAGCAGACCGGCGTCGCGCCGGACGGTTCCTCGCTGGCAGAGCGTATGAGCCGCCACTAGCCAGCGGCGGTAGCAATTGCCCTACTCCACTTCGGCGGAAACCTGTACGATTAACCTTGTCTGACAGATTGCCCCGCCGCCGTCGCAGCCCCGCGACACTCGCCCGGTTTCGTCGACCCGGATAACGGAACCGCATCCCGCAAATTCGCGATTTCAGTGACGGCGTGAACGCGTCTACGTGGCAGTCCTACAGGGAGGAACAGATACGAATGGCGCAAGAGAAGCTGCCGGCTACGCTCGGTGAGTTGCGAGAGAGCGACTACGAAATCCTGCCAATCCGCGAGGAGATGCGAAAGAACCTGATCGCCCGGCTGCGTTCGAGTGAACCGCTGTTTGCCGACGTTATGGGCTACGAAGAGACGGTTATCCCCCAGATCGAGAATGCGATTCTCTCCGGGCAGGACATCATCTTCCTCGGCGAACGTGGCCAGGCCAAGACCCGCATGGCGCGGAGTCTGGTCAATCTGCTCGATGAGTGGACTCCGACCGTCGAAGGCTCGGAGATCAACGACAGTCCGTTCGATCCGGTGTCACTGTTGGCGCGCGAATTGGTTGCCGAGAAGGGCGACGATACGCCAATCGAGTGGATCCATCGCAACGACAGAGTTGCCGAGAAGCTGGCGACGCCGGACACGACGATCGCCGACCTGATTGGCGAGGTTGATCCGATCAAGGTTGCTGAAGGTCGGTACCTCTCCGACGAGCTAACCATCCACTATGGCCTGATTCCACGGACCAATCGCGGCATCTTCATCATGAACGAGCTGCCGGACCTCGCCGAGCGTATCCAGGTCGGCCTGCTCAATATCATGGAGGAGCGCGACGTCCAGATCCGTGGCTACCGGGTGCGTTTGCCGTTGGATGTCTACGTGGTCGCCAGCGCCAACCCGGAGGACTACACCAACCGTGGCCGTATCATCACGCCGCTGAAGGACCGCTACGGCAGCCAGATTCGCACCCACTACCCACAGTCGATCGACATCGAGATCGAGATCATGGAGCAGGAGCGCGCCGCATTCGTGTCAGACGGCGTGGAGATTACCGTGCCGCAATTCATGCGTGAAGTAATCGCCGACGTGACCCACCTGGCGCGACGCAGCCACGACATCAGCCAGCGTTCGGGCGTCTCGGTGCGCATGTCAATTGCGAACTACGAGAACATCGTTTCGAATGCCCTCAAACGGGCGATCCGTGCAGGCGAGCCGACGGCGGTACCGCGCGTTTCCGATCTGCGCGCCGTCTTTGCCTCGACGACAGGCAAGATCGAGCTCGAGACGATGGGCGATGCTCAAGAGGACCGGGTCATCGAGAAGCTCATCCAGGGCGCGATCGTCAGCACCTTCAATAGCTACTACTCGGTGCGCGAGTTCGACGATCTCGTACTGGCCTTCGACAACGGCCTGACCGTCGAGGTCGCCGATGACATGGATGCCATGGAGTACGTCCACCAGGTCTCGCACATGGACGGCATGCGCGACGCGTTGATGAAGCTCGGTGTTTCCGGCAATCCGCAAGGCGTGGCATCCGGTGTCGAATTCATCCTCGAGGGGCTGCATCTCAATCGCAAGCTCAACAAGGACGACCTCGGGAACGCCGCCGGAGCCGTGCGCTACCAGAGCTAGGACGAAGAGTCAGGAAGGGACGCCAGATTGAGCTACGGATTTCACAGTCCCATTCGCGCCCGGTTTCAGCAGCGCTACTCGCGTTGGGACGGCACACAACACATCGCCGACTTCACTGCCGACGACCTGATGGAGGCGATCTCCGACGACGTCCTCGCCGATGGCAACCTCGAACGGGCGCTGCAACGCCTGATGCGCTGGGGTATGGATGGCAAGGACGGCCAGATGCCCGGCATCCGCGACCTGATGGATCGTCTCAAGCGCATGCGCCAACAGGAGCTCAATCGCTACGACATCGGCTCGGTGCTCGAGGACATTAAAGAACGTCTCGAAGAGATCAAGCAGATGGAGCGGGACGGGATTCAGGAGCGACTTGAGCGGGGTCGGGAGTCGAGCGGGGAAGAGGGCACAGGGCACAGGGAACAGCAAGCTGGGAGCGAGCAGGCTGCGGATGATGGCGCTGGAGCCAATCCCGATGCCGAGCTCGATGATTTCGAGCAGCAGCAGGCGCTCCAGGAGATGCTGGAGAAGATGGCCGAGCGCAAGCTCGAACAGCTGCACGATCTGCCGGAGGACCCGGCGGGCCAGATCCGCGGGCTACAGGACTATGAGTTTATGGATCAGGGTGCGCGCCGGAAGTTCCAGGAGCTGGTCGAACAGCTACAGCAACAGGTGCTCAACTCCGCCTTTGAAGGCATGCAGCAGTCTCTTCAGAACATGAACTCCCAGGACATGCAAGGTCTCCAGAACATGCTCAAGGATCTGAACCAGATGCTTGAGGACAAAGCCAACGGCTTGGACCCGAACTTCGAGCAGTTCATGCACAAGCACGGCCACTACTTCGGTGGCCAGGACATCAACTCGCTCGAAGACCTGATGGATCACATGGCCCAACAGATGGCGGCGATGCAGTCGCTGCTCGACTCCATGACGCCGGAGCAGCGCATGGAGCTCTGGAATGCCATGCAGTCCGTCATGAACGACCCGGGCGTGCAGGAGCAGATGCAGCGGCTGTCGGAGAATCTGGCGCAGATGATGCCGGACAACCCCTACGCCCAGCAGTTCCAGTTCCGTGGCGGTGAGGAGCTCAGCCTGGCCGAGGCTACGCGGCTGATGGAGCGGCTGCAGGAGATGGAGGAGGTCGAGGACCAGCTACGCGGCGTTCGCGACTGGCGCGATCTCGAGAATCTCGATGACGACAAGCTGCAGAAGCTGCTGGGCGATCAGTTCCGTCAGGACATCAACCAGCTGCGCGAGCTGACCAAGATGCTTGAGGACGCCGGTTACATCCGCCGCAACCGCGACGGCTTTGAGATGACGCCACGCGGTATCCGGAAGATCGGCCAGAAGGCGCTCAACGATATCTTCCAGCAGCTAAAGCAAGACCGTATCGGCCAGCATCAGATGGACCGCGGCGGCTTCGGCATTGAGCGCATCGACGAGTCGAAGCGCTACGAGTTCGGTGATCCGTTCCTGCTGGACCTGCCGCAGACGCTGCGGAACTCGGTCTACCGCGAAGGACCCGGCTCGCCGCTCCAGCTGATGCCCGACGACTTCGAGGTCTACCGGACGGAGATGACGACACAGACTTCAACGGTCCTGATGGTCGACATGAGCCGCTCAATGCTCTACAACGGCTGCTTCTCGGCGGCCAAGAAGGTCGCGCTGGCGCTGGACAGCTTGATTCGTGGCCAGTATCCGCGTGACAGCCTCTACATCGTTGGCTTTTCCTACGTGGCAACGGAGCTCAAGCCGACCGATCTGCCGACGATCACCTGGGACGAGTACAACTACGGCACAAACCTCCAGCATGGCTTGATGCTTGCGCGGCAGATGCTCGGTCGACACAAGGGCGGCAGTAAGCAGATCATTGTCATTACCGACGGCGAGCCGACGGCCCACTTCGACGAGTTTGGCGACGTTCACTTCAACTACCCGCCGACGTGGCGGACGTTGCAGGAGACGCTCAAGGAGGTCGTGCGCTGCACCCGCGAGCAGATCACGATCAATACGTTCATGATGGACCGCAGCCCCTATATGACCGGCTTCGTCCAGGAGATCGCGAAGATCAACAAGGGCCGGGCTTTCTTTGCCGAACCGGATCGGCTGGGCGAGTACCTGCTCGTCGACTACGTGTCGAACAAGAAGAAGCTCGAGCGCGCGTAGCCCGGTGGCTACTGCTTGCTGGCGCGTAGAGCGTGAGAGCAGATTTCGGCGCTAGTCGTCCGAGTCGAGTTCGTTGACTTCGACGACCTGCACCTGGGGTGGCAACTCGAACCCTGCGGCGTTGAGCTTGGCTCGGTACGCTGCCGTGTCCGTGACATACACCTGGACCCGGTTGTCCATCACCATCGTCGCTGAGCTCGCCCGGATGTTCGCTTGCTGGTTGAATTGGATGACTTCCCACTGGGCGTCTTTCAGCTCCGCGAGGGTGTAGCGTGCCTGGTGGGCCTCGAACTCCACCTCGAATGACTTTCCCTCGGTGTACTCGCGCAGCGTTTCTTCACCGTTCTCGGTGAACAAGACAACGACCCGGTAGCTCGGTTCGTGCTGGATGTAGAGGCCGGCGAAGGTGTCCGGTTCCTGCTCCTCGAGCAGTGGACCGAGGAGACCAACTCCATCGGTCGCGCCGAGCCGCCAGCGCGCCTCGGTCAGGGACACGCCGAAGTCCACGGCATACCAGGCTGCGTCTCGCACCAGCGGGTCGTCATCGCCGATTCTGGACACGAGCAGGTACGGTCCAGGGCAAGTTGGCGCGTCGACCAACTCCACGGCATCCAGTGTCTCCGCAGCCACACCAGCGATCACATGCGGCTCGTCGAGTGCTCCGTAGACGGCGCCAGTGACGTCCAGAAACAGTTGGTTATCTGCGCCACCGAGGCTGAGCCCCTGCGGCCAGATTGCCAGGAGCGGTTCGCCGCCATCGCTCCGGGTGAACCTCAGACACGCGCCATCGGCGGACACGACCCCCGCGACTAGCTCGACGGGCTCTTCCGAGAGGATCGGTCCTGTGTGGTGTGGGAGCTCAATGTCGCCGGCGGACGAGGCAACCGGCGTCGGGGTCGCAGGATAGACGAAGTCGCCGATGATCCAGTACGGACCGCCGCATTCTTCGGGCAACGGTTCGGTCAATTGAGTCTCGAGGAACGCGCGATCGCTGCCGATCTCGCCACCACCGAAGGTTGCCGACCCGCCAACTGTCGCGACAATCTCGCCATCGGAGTCGCGGATCACCGGCGGCTCCTCGTCACGATCAAGGCGCACATCATGCGGCCAGACAAGCGTGTGGCCGTCAACCGCCATGCAGCGGCTACGCACCTCGAGCCTGCCGGCAATGAGCGCGGTCATGATGGGCTGTGGTCCATCAGGCGGCGTGAGCTGGACAAAGTGGATCTCTTCGGTTGTGTGAACGACATCCGTCGAAGCGGCTTCAGTGGTCGGTGCTGTTGCTGTCGGGCTGGGCGCGTCGCCGCCAGCGTTCTCAGCGGCTCCGCAAGCAGCGACGAGCATCATTGTGAGTGTGGTGCCGACGACCAGGTAGAGCAAGCGCATAGATGCCTGTCCTGAACATGGAAGCTTGTTGCAGCGGGTCGCTGCGGGATGCTCAGATAGGTTACGTGCGCCGGCTAGCTACTGGACGTGTGTCTAGCTGCGGTCAGAGCTTGATGTCATTAGTCATCGCTGTGCAAGTCCACCTGCCAGGAGTCGATCTCGTCGATCTCCACGCTGATCTCCCCAGCAGTCTGGCAATCGAGAACATGCCCTCCGGAGGCGTTGTCGTCAGCTAGCGCGTGAAAGTGGAACCCGGCGGCGTTGGAGTTCGCCATGTAGTCCGGGAGCCGAAAGCCGACAAGGATCGCGTCAACCTCGCCCAGGTCGAAGACGATCTGGTTCTCCAGCACGTCGGCAAGCGGGATGTAGGGCGGTTCCTGGCGCTCCTCGCTGCGAGTCGTCAACGAGGTGAAGCGCCCCTCGACTTTGAGCGCGTAGGGCTCGTCGACACTGTCGAGCAGACCGTCGATGGCAGCTTCAAGATCGGAGCAGCTCAAAGGGTCGGAGAATTCGTGCTCCCGTTCGGGGTCCCAGGGGGTGACGGCGGCAAAGGGTGTCGTGACATCGCCGTCTACTTCTTCCGGGACGCCGTTCGCCGGGACGCGGTAGACGACTCCGTCGTAGACGATCATCTCTCCGTCGAGGTGGTCGAAAGTGCCGAGACCGAAGTCGCCCTGGTCGAGCAGCTCGTCCATGTCGATCAACCCGTCGTAACCGCCGGCAGCGAGTGCGGAGAGCGTTGAGATCTGGTACATCTCCTCTGCCGGTGGATCCGACGACTCGCTTGACACCGTGCAGCCGCCAATGATTGTCATGAGCGCTAGTGCGAGCGCGCCTGGTCGCGTGAGAGCTTTCACTGGACTCCGCCCTTCATCGTCATATTGATGGACTCTATCGTAGGCGCTTCCGATGTCTGATGACACCCCCAAGAGTCCGCTATCTCATTTTCGCGGGCGTCGTGGACTTCGTAATGGATCGGGAACTTTTCACGGTGAGAATGTGTTCTGGATAGTACGAGCGGTAGGATGAAGACGGATCGTCTACCAGCTCAGCTGATTACTCAACCAGCCGCGCAATGGAGGAACGCTATGATCTTTGGACTCGGCAAGAAGAAAGAAGTGGTCACGGAGGCGGAGGCGCTGCCCGGACGAGAGGCGCCCGCCTTCGCAGTCTCAGAGACGCATGCGGTGCTTGGCACGCCGATGCAGGGGCCGTTCCCGGAACACACGGAACAAGCCGTCTTCGCGCTCGGTTGTTTCTGGGGGCCTGAACGGACTTTCTGGCAGCTCGAGGGTATCTATACGACTGCCGTTGGCTACGCTGGCGGGTTTACCCAGTACCCGACCTACCGTGAAGTGTGTAGCGGT
>JAUIIK010000170.1 GCA_030431755.1 Chloroflexia bacterium | reverse complement strand
GCTCCTAAATAAGGACATGTCCAACACCAGCGTGAGCGTGGACTTCCGAGATCTATTCCTGCCGCCCTTCAAACTCTCGTCTGACGGAGGATCGGTAGCATCGGCCGTTGCAGCCACTTTGGCGGCACTCATCAGCTCTGGCCTGGAGACATCAGGCGCTACGACCTATGACGGCAAGTGGGCTGACTCTTACCCTACCTACTCGACGCTCTTGCAGTGGATTGGGTATGCGGTATCAGGAGGCCGTGGGTACGTGTTGGGCGACGCCGGGCTCATGAGCTACGTCGCACAGCAGGAAGCATCCGGCGCGTGGGATCCTTCCTCCGACTGGGTGAGTCGCTATCTGACGAGCGCGGGGCGTCAACAGTTCGCGCTGTGGACGTACCACGCGCTAACTCCATCGATCTGGAAACTGCGCTACTTCTCAGTAGAGGCGGGTGAATGCAGTAGCTCAGCGTTTCCCTACCCTGGCGACATCAGGTACTACTTCGTCGGCGCAAACAGCACAGGGAACTGCTGGAGTCAGATCCGCGACGCCGACACGGAGTCGCTCGAGCTGATTCTGGACGCTGACAATTGCGTGCCGACCGAGAACAATGGGGTGATCTGGGACTATGGTAGCTGCAACCTCGGTGTGCCGAAGACGGACTTCTTCCTGAATCGCAACGGTTGGAACTTTGACGTCAGCTACAAGTGCACCGACACCGGAAAATCGTCGCCTTGCGCGGGTGCAAATGCGACCATGGTGGTCCAACCGGGCAGTGCCAACCCAACAATCAATCTTGGCGATCACGGGTCAGTAGCGGTCGCGATTATGAGCACGGCATCGTTCAACGCCCGGGATGTCATCAGCACCTCTCTGGAGCTCGAAGGCGCCTCCCCGGCGGGCTGGTGGGCGGAGGAGGACGACTGGCACTCCAGTCGCATCCAGGATGTCAACGGCGACGGTCGCGACGATGTGGTTGCGTCGTTCCTGATCAACGAGCTTGAAGTTGAAGCAGGGACGGTGGCGTTGGTACTCACCGGCCAGATGACCGACGGCAGTTGGTTCAGTCTCTGGGATACCGTCGTGGTGAATCCTGCCGTCGAGTAGCCTGATGAGACCTCTGATTCCCTGATGTGATGGGCAATGAGTTGGACGGTGAAGCGGTCGTGGCTGACCCAACTGCCGTGCAGCATCAGGAGCAGCGCGATCAAGCTGGTCGATTGCGGGATGGCGTTTGGACTCGTGTGCTCTGTGTCCTAGCCACAACCTTGCAGTTCGGGAACGACTATGTCGGAGTCGATGACGTAAGGAGTGCGGGTGAACGCAACTCCGCGTATTGAGCAAGAGATCACGGCGTACTATGAGGGGCGTAGGGCCGAGCGCGACCGGCTGCGCGAGGATACCGGCTGGATCGAGTTCGAGCGTACCTGTGAGCTGATCGGCCGGCATCTGCCTGAAGGGTCGCTAAGGATTCTGGACGTGGGCGGCGCTGCCGGCATCTATGCCGAGTGGCTTGCAGATAATGGACATAACGTCCACCTCGTTGATCCGGTGCCGGCGCACGTCGAGCAGGCACGGGAGGCAGCCGACCGCCTCGACAATTCCTTCACCGCCAGTCTTGGTGATGCCCGTGAGCTAGACGCGGCCGACGACTCCTTCGACGCCGTGCTGCTCCTTGGACCGCTCTATCATTAGACCGAGCGTGACGACCGCCTGCTGGCGCTCTCCGAGGCGCGTCGGGTGCTAAAGCCGGGTGGGCTCTGCTTCGCGGCGGCGATCTCGCGCTTTGGCTCGTTGTTTTCTGGCCTGACATGGGGTTTGTTGGCCGACCCGGGGTTTCGAGAGATCGTTACCGGCGCTCTGCGCGATGGGCAGCACCGCAACCCGACCGATCATCCGGGCTGGTTTACGACCGCTTACTTCCACCACCCAGACGAGCTCGAAGCCGAAGCCGTCGATGCCGGATTGAGCGTTATCGGGCTCTTCGGGATCGAGGGTATGCCGGGCTGGATGGCTGTCGCGAACGACGTCTGGGACGATCCCGCCTACCGCGAGCTCCTGCTCGAAGCGGCCCGCCTGACCGAATCCGAACCGAGCCTGCGAGGACTGAGCTCGCACATGTTGCTGGTGACGCAGAAACTGGATACGGAATAGGCTGGTCCGACGCTCCAGGGGTGGAGTTCATCTCCACCCGGCTGCGGGGTCGAAGACAAGACCGGGTGGAGATGAACTCCACCCCTACCAGCTAGGGATGAGCGGACGGCGACGGTGGCATCTGTCATTGCTTCGGTCGGCTAGGCACTGGTTGTGGTTGCCGACGGTTCAACGGCGACCGCTCGTGACTCGCGATCCGGGCGGTGGAGGAACATGACGATGCTGGCGGCGGCCATCATGCCGGACATCAGGACCAACGGAACGGCATAGCCGTTGAAGGCATCGCGCAGCGACGAGAGAAAGAAGGGGCCGAGCGCCGAGCTGAAGATCGTCACAACCATCGCCGAACCCTGGACCCCGCCGAGGCCGTGGCGGCCATAGAAATGCGCCCAGATCGTCCGCGAGACCATCATCGACGCGCCGCTGCCGGCCGCCATCAACATCGCGTAGCCGACGGCTGTGGCCGGGGAGCTGATGACCTGCACCAGCAGCGGAGGCATGACCAGCACCGTTGCGGCTGTGACAAAGACAAGCCGCGGACCGAAGCGGTCGACGAGCAACCCCGAGACGACGTTCGACGATGCCGAGGCGACGGCATAGGGCACGAAGACGCCGGCCGCGACATCGGCGCTCAAGCCGCGATTGGCGAAGAGATCGGCCTGGTGGAAGATCAGCGCCGTGTTGACCAGGCTCGGCATCGCCAGCGGTAGCACCAGCAACCAGAACATCTTCGACCTGACAACTTCGCTCCGGCTCGGGCCGGTCTCACGCGTGCCGTCGGCGCGGATCTCGCCGGCTGGCGGCTCGTCAGCGCCGTCGGGGTAGAGACCCATGTCCTCAGGTTCGTTACGGACGGCGATCAATGTCAGCGGGATCAGCGCCAGCCAGATGAAGAGCCCGAAGATGGCGTAGGAGGTCTGCCAGCCGACATTCTCGATCAGGAAGCGCGAGACCGGTGGCAGCGTCGCCGTCGAGAGCGCCCCGCCCAGCCCGTAGATCGCCATCGCCCGGCCGCGCTTGCTGACGAACCACGACGCGATCAGCAGCGTCGAGTTGATCGGCAACGCCCCCTGGCCAAGCCCGCGCAACGACGCCAGCGCGATCGCGATCAGGACCGCGCCGCTCGCCGCCGACATCGTGAAACAGGCGATCCCGAAGAGGAAGGCGACCAGGGTCAGCGTCCAGCGCGGTCCTCTGCGGTCGGCCAGCCCGCTGATGACGAAGACCATCCCGGCGCTGAGGAAGGTGCCGAGAGCGTAGAGCCCGGAGATCGTTGTGCGTGAGAGCCCGGTGTCCTCGATGATCGGGTCGAGGAAGACGGAGAAGAGGTAGGACTGCCCGGGACCGGAGGAGAAGATGACCGTCATCCCGACGGCGACGATGATCCAACCATAGAAGGGTGAACCATCACCCCGTTGCGTCAGCAGCGATCGAATCGGGTTGCCTTCCCGGAGGCCATCAAGCAATCCGGGAAGTCTACAGGACCTGTCGAACGGCGCAAGGGGCAGCCTGTCGCGAGGATTGCCCAAGATTTCCGGTGGCTACAGGACCCCGCAACGTTGGCAGGCGCAACACGCTGCGTTCGCTGGCGGTTTGATTGGCGCGGTCCTGGCTAACCGATAGCGTCGCGCAGGAGGCAACCCGATGGGTTGCCACGTGGCGGGGCCGGTGCGCTTCCAAGGAACGTGATGCCACGCTCCAAGAGGTAACGCATCGCGTTGCAGCTACAGGAGGCGTTGGAGAAGCATGTCCAGCCTCCCGTAGAACTGGATGGCGGGCAGTCCGCCTCGTATGACCGTGCACTATTGTTCGTGCGTGATGTTACCTGCCGGCGCGTCGATACACAGCGGCTCCCGCGGGAGGCGGCCCTGGCCGAGGTCTCGGACGAGGTCGCCGATGTGCCCGGGGCTGAAGGTGTCGGTGCTTCGCGCGATCTCGTCCGGCAACCACCACCGGTAGCCCTTGATCCAATCGGCCTCGACGCCGAAGAGCTTTGAGATGTCGGTAGTTTCGGAGTGAGCTTCCACCAGGAAGTGGCGCGCCTGAAAGCGCATTCGCCGGCCATCGGAGAAGCGGAGCACGCGGTCGCTAAACCAGACCCATGGGCCGATCGGAGCATCGGTGATCCCTGTCTCCTCGTGGAGCTCCCGCAGCGCCGCCTGTTCCCAGGTTTCTCCTTCCTCAACCCCGCCACCGGGGATGTTCCAGAAGCGGGTCGTCCCTGGCCGCAACGGATCCTCAACCGTCGGCACATCTGTATCGAAGAGCAGCACGCGCCGGGCTGGGGACAGCACCACGACCCGCGCCGCTCTCCGGACCGGTATCTCAGCCGAGTAGTCGATCATTCACAATCCTGTCAGGTGGCGTTGAAACCAGGCTGCAAAGCGTAGCTGATCAGCCCAAATTGGACGAGCAAGTTATGCCTGCGATCCCCACGCAGTGAACTCTAACTAATCCCTAATCCCTTCATCCCCAATACCTCATCCAAAGTCCCTCCCATGTGGCATACTCAGCGACCTTGTCAGCCAGTCATAGCGCCGGGTCGGATGTCGGTCGAGGAACGTTCGGGAGCTTGGGGTGCGCCTGTACTACGAGATTGCCCGGCGGTCGTTCGATCGCTTCCTGACCTACCGTGCCGCAACGCTGGCCGGGACGGCGACCAACGGCTTCTTCGGCCTGATGCGGACCTATCTCTTCATCGGTTTCTACGGTTCGCAGGGCACGGTCTCCGGCTGGACCGAGGGGGATGCGCTGGCTTTCGTCTGGCTCGGCCAGGCGCTCTTGATGCCGGTCTTCATCTTCGGTTGGTACGACATCGCGCTGACGATCCGTAGCGGCGACGTTGTCTCCGACCTCAGCAAACCGTTCGACTACTATGGCTTCTGGCTGGCCCGCGACGCCGGGCGCGCGCTCTACCACACGCTCTTCCGCGCTATCCCAACCTTCTTGATTGGGGCGCTGCTCTTTCGTCTGAGCCTGTCTAGCGACCCGGCGCACTGGCTTGGATTTCTGGTCAGCCTGGTGCTTGCCGTCTGGATCAGCTTCGGGCTGCGCTTTCTCGCGAATCTCGCCGCCTTCTGGTTGCTCGATCACCGTGGTGCGGTCTACACACTGCTCTTTGCCAACGGCCTCTTCTCAGGTCTGCTGGTGCCGCTCAACTACTGGCCGGATTGGGCGGAGACGGTGGTCCGGACGCTGCCCTTCGCCGGGATGGTTCAGATCCCGGTCGAGATCATCCTCGGCAAGTCGACCGGGGCTGATCTCGTCGTCGCCTTGCTCTTCCAGCTTGGTTGGGCCGTCGGGCTCATGCTCGCCGGGCGGGTCGTGCTGGCACTGGCCGTCCGCAAAGTCGTGATTCAGGGAGGCTGAGGCGATGCTGGGAGCAACTGTCGCGCGCCTGCTGGAGGACGTGTCGCTCTATCGCATCTTCGTCGGTTCGCGGCTGCGTTCGCAGATGCAGTACCGCGAGTCATTCCTTGTCATGCTCGTCCTCGGATTCGTTGGGCTGACGACCGAGTTCCTGGCGATCATCCTGCTCTTCAACCGCTTCGACACGTTGATTGGCTGGTCGGTTGGAGAAGTCGCTTTTCTCTACGGACTCGCGTCGATCTCGTTCGGGATGGCGGAGCTGTTCGGGGCGGGCTTCGACAACTTCCCGGAGACGATCCGCCGTGCGGAGTTCGACCGCGTCTTGCTGCGGCCGCAGAGCGCCTTCGTCCAGGTGCTGTCGGGCGATTTCCAGCTGCGGCGGCTGGGCCGGATTCTCCAGGGCACGATGGCGCTCGGGTTCGCCTTTGCCTGGACCTCGGTCGCCTGGTCGCCTCAGAAGCTGGCCTATCTGCCGGTTGTCGTGCTCTGCGGGATGGTGCTCTACATCGGATTCTTCGTCCTCGGCGCGACGCTCTGCTTCTGGACGGTCGATAGCGTCGAGGTTGCGAACATCATCACCTATGGCGGGACGGAGTTCGCCAGCTATCCGCTGCCGATCTACCATGTGCTGATGCAGCGCTTCTTCACCTTCGTCGTGCCGTTGGCGTTCGTCTCCTATTTCCCTTCACTCTATCTGCTCGGCCGCCCGGAGGCGTCGGACTGGCCGCAGTGGTTGTTGGTCGCCTCTCCGCTGGCGGCCGCCGCGCTGTTCGCTTTGGTTGCCTGGCTGGCCTGGGGTTTCGGCGTGAAGCACTACCGGAGCACGGGGAGTTGAAGGAAGACGATACTCCGCACTTCACAGGGTGGGGTTCATCTCCACCCGCGTATGTATGGAGTGGCTGGGGACAATCCTCAGTCCTACGAGATGGGGTGAGGCGTGGCGATTATCACGGTGGATAGCCTGCGCAAGTCTTTCTGGGTCAACCAGCGGCGGGCCGGGTTCGCCGGCGCGGTGCGGGGCTTGGTCAGCCGGACCGGGCATGAGGTCGTGGCGGTCGACGATATCTCGTTCGAGATCGCCGCTGGCGAGATGGTCGGCTACATCGGGCCGAATGGTGCCGGGAAGAGCACGACGATCAAGGTGCTGACTGGCATTCTGGTGCCGTCGAGCGGCCAGGTCACGGTCGCCGGGCTGGTGCCCTGGGAGCAGCGCCGGACACTGGCTGGCAAGATCGGCGCTGTCTTTGGCCAGCGCACCCAGCTCTGGTGGGATCTGCCATTGATCGAGTCGCTAACGCTGCTTCAGCATGTCTATGGCGTCCCGTCCGACCGTTTCAACGCCAACCTGAGTTACTTCCGGGAGATCCTGGAGCTGGACGGCTTCCTCGACACGCCGGTGCGCCAGCTCAGCCTGGGGCAGCGGATGCGCGGCGATCTGGTCGCGGCGCTCTTGCATGAGCCGCCGATCCTCTACCTCGACGAGCCGACGATCGGGCTGGACGTCGTGGCGCGGGCGCGGATGCGCGAGGTGTTGCAGGAGATCAACCGGGAGCGCGGGGTGACGGTGCTGCTGACGACGCACGACATGGACGACATATCCCAGCTGTGTCAGCGGATGCTGATCATCGACCACGGCAAGCTGCTCTATGACGGCAGCGTCGAGGCGATTCGCGAACGCTATGGCATGGAGCGCACCCTGGTCGTCGATCTCGATGGCTCCGAGGAGATCGAGGGGCCGCTGGAACTACCGGGCATGACCGATGTCCAGCAGGATGGCCCGCGCCACTGGCTGCGCTTTCGCCGCGACCAAGCCTCGGCCGCCGAGGCGATCACAGCCGTCACCTCCCGCCACCGTATCCGCGACCTCACCCTCGAAGAACCCGACATCGAAGGCATCGTCCGCCGCATCTACGAAGGAGGAGATAGGTTATAGGGGACAGGGGATAGCAGAGAAGACTGGTGGGCGAACTGCTCGCGAGCGGTGTCCAGCTCCCATTCTGCTATCCCCTAAAACCTATCACCTACCCCCTAGACCAACGGTAGGACGAGCTGGGTCTGGATCTCCTCGGGGGGCACGCTGCCGGGGTCGTTGAGGTAGATCTCGTAGCCCCAGGTGTGCGACTCAAGTCCTTCGCTGGTGGCGTAGTTGGTCAGCGCTTCCCAGGCTTGTGGCAGTCCGTCGTAGGGGCCGGTGAGGATGGTCGTGCAGACCTTGCCGCCGGGAACGACGATAGCCTGGAGCTCGCCTTCCACGGCCATCGGCTCGGCGACCGGGAAGGCCGCTTCGATGTCGAAATTGTCCATATCCTGGTTGCGATAGAGCGCGAACGGCGGTCCTGCGGGGTGCTGCCCGGCGGCGGTAATGTGGCCCATGATTGCCGGGAAGGCTCGCTCGAAGAACGCCGGTAGCTCGCTCATCGGGACTTGCGTGCGCATCGACACGGCCGGTTGCTCCGCACGCTCCTCAACCCGAAACTCCAGCTCCATTGACAGACTCCTCTCGTACACGACCCGGCGTTCGTACGCGCCAACCGGGCTGATCAGTGACTATGAGACACGATATTGCCGGAGTATAGAACATTTGTACTATTGCGTGCCACTCAGGCGCCACTTCTGATCGAGAGACGCTCAATCGCCGGACCGGAACTCGACGCGGGATGCGGCGGTCATTATCATTGGGGGGATAGTGGGGAGTAGCCTGCCCGCAGCGCCTGGCGCGGGTCCGGTCAATCGACATTGCGGGAGCCTGGCTCTCCGGTTGGCTGGCGATACCTTGATGAGGGGCGAGACCACTGCGACACGACCGTGCCGTAGCGGCTCGCTATTTTGTTGCCCGGCGACCGCATTGAGACAAGGAACAATCCGTGAAATCATCGACTGCGCGATCCGCTGCGCCGCTTCCGGCCGCGCCGGTAGACCGGGCGCTGGCCCCCTTTCGTGAATTCGTCCACCTCGAGGCGGCCGGCGGGATGGTCCTCATCGCCAGCGCTCTGCTGGCGCTGCTCTGGGCCAACTCGCCGTGGAGCGACAGCTACTTCGACCTCTGGGGCACCTATCTCACCGTCGGGTTTGGCGAATATGCGTTATCGAAGCCGTTGCTCCTCTGGGTAAACGACGGCTTGATGGCGATCTTCTTCTTTGTTGTGGGCCTGGAGATCAAGCGCGAGCTCCTTGTCGGCGAGCTGGCCGAACCGCGCAAGGCGGTCCTGCCGCTGGCTGCCGCGGTCGGTGGCGCGATTGTGCCGGCAGGACTGTTCCTGGCACTGAACGTCGGGAGCGACGGGGCGTCCGGTTGGGGCGTCCCGATGGCGACGGACATCGCCTTCAGTCTTGGCGTTCTGGCGCTGCTTGGGAGCCGCGCGCCGCTGTCACTGAAGGTCTTCCTGACAGCCTTCGCGATTATTGATGACCTGATCGCGGTTGTCGTGATCGCGGCCTTCTACACCGAGAGCCTCAGGCCGGAGTACCTGATATTGGCCGTCGCTGTCTTTGCGGCGCTTATCGTCGCCAATCGCGCGCATGTCAACGGCGCGATGCTCTACACGCTGCTGGGCATCGTGCTCTGGTTCGCCTTCCTGAAGTCAGGCATCCATGCAACCATCGCCGGCGTCCTGCTGGCGACGACGATCCCGGCGCGGACGCGCATCTCGACCCGCCACTTTCTCGAAGTCGCCGAAGAGCAGGTCGCGCGCTTCCGGCGGGCCGGCGACTCCGGCGAGTCGATCCTGACCAGCAAGGAGCACCAGGCGGCGCTCCACCATATCCAGGTCGCGACCGACCAGGCCGAGTCGCCGATGCAGGGGCTGGAACATGGGCTACACCCCTGGGTGGCGTTCGCGATCGTCCCGATCTTCGCGCTGGCGAACGCCGGCGTCGATCTTGGGAC
>JAUIIK010000016.1 GCA_030431755.1 Chloroflexia bacterium | reverse complement strand
TCGCGCGATCCTCGCGATAGGTCGAGCCAAGCACGAAGTTGAAGAGGTCAATCGCCCGGTGGACCATGTGTAGCTCGATCTGCCCTGGATACAGCTCCGGCCAGGGCGCGACGGATTCGTAGCCGGCCTGAAATGCCGCGCGAAGCTCTGGATAGGCGTCGCTGCGGGCGGTGTAGTAGAGCGTTATGGCGATGTCCTGGACGGCGAAACCCCAGCTGAGATCCTCGAAGTCGATGACCTGGAGCCGCCCGCGATAGGACATCACGTTCCACCAGTGCAGGTCGCCGTGGATGATCTGCGGCCGCCGCTCTCCGCCATAGAGCCAGTCGATCTCGTCCTGCGCGGCTTGGCGCATGTCGAGCAACATGGCATAGGCGGCCGGCGGGAAGTGTGCCGCCGTCTCCTCTTCCACGATCTTGTCCGGGTCATCGAAGGGGTAGAGCTTGTCCAGCCGGCGAATGACATCGCCATTCGGCGGTTCATATTCCGCGCCGTGTTGGTGGAGCTTCGCCGCCAGCGCGCCAAACTCGCGGAATGTCTGAGCGGTCGCAACCCCTTCGAGATCGCGGCCCGGCAACCAGCTGAAGAGGACGCAGTGGCGCTCTTCCGGTACGCCCGGCGCGCCGGCGGTGACGATGTAGTCGCCCGAGGCTGCCGCGACCGGCGTTGGCGTGGCAATGCTCGTCTCGCGACCGACCGCCAGCTGCCAGTCGACCTCGGCCTGAATCTCGTCGAACGTGTGGACTTCCGGGAGGCTAATCCGTAGCGCGTACGTTTCGCCAGCGGTCGTATCGACGCGGAAAGTGCAGTTGGTCTCGTTGTTCACCAGTCGCAGGCGTTCGACCTCGAAGTCATAGTGTTGCAGCGCCTCGGCGGCGAGCGCCCGCAAGCGCCTGGCGCGGCCCTGTGTTGTCAGAAATGCAAATGGTTGCATGCCGCCCCTCCAGTCAGCTGTTGAGCGCCCTCCAGCGCTCGAAGTGCGTTCGATAGACCCGGTCGACGATATCGACGAACTCGACAAGGAACTCTTTATCCTCGGCGTAGGGCGAGTTCATCAACAGGTTGAGCAGGTCGAGTGCCCGCTGGCCCATCAGCAGCTCGAACTGCCCCGGACGCTGCTCCGGCCAGCCTGAGATCGACTCGTAGCCTGCCCGGAATGCTTGCAGCAGCTCATCAAAGCGCTCGTCCCAGAGGACGTAGAAGAAGGTGATCGCGATCTCCTGAATGGGAAACGCCAGAGCGTAGTCCTCGAAGTCGATCGGTTGCAGGTGGCCACGATAGATCAGCACATTCCACCAGTGCAGGTCACCGTGGATGAGTTGCGGGGCCGAGCCGGGCGCGTATATCCGACCAAGCTCGGGCTCCAGCGCGGCGCGAATTGATAGAACGAGCTGTTGCGTGGGCGGCGCCAGCGTCTCAAGCTGGCCGCCGTCAAAGAGCACATCGTCGCGTCCGGCGGGGAGCACTGTGTCGAGCGTCGGCATCGCGAAACCCGCCGGTAGCTGGAAGCCGCGGCCGTGCGCGTGGATGCGGGCCGAGAGCACGCCGAGTTTTCTGAAGTTCTCCGGCGTCTTGGCATACGACAGCGTCCGGCCGAATACCCAGCTCGAGACGTTGCAGAGCCGCGCTTCCGGAACGCGCTTGTTGCGGGCTTCGACGACGAGCTCCCCCGTTCGCGTCCGCACCGGCCGGGGCAGCGGGATGTCGGTGTCGTGCCAGAGCGCCTCCTGCCAGAGCAGTTCCGAACGGATCTCGGCGGCGGAGCGCATGCCCGGCAGGTTGACGCGCAATGCGTAGCTACCCGCATCGCGTGTGTCGACCCGAAAGGTGCAGTTCGATTCGTTGTTGACGAGCCGGACGCGCGTCACGTCGAGGTCGTAGGACTCCAGCGCCTGCCGGGCAAGGCTTCGCAAGCGCCGTGCCCGGCCGCGTTTGGTGAGCGTATCGAAATGCCTCACGGATTGTGAGTCTCCGGGGCTGGATGGTGTGGCGTTGTGTTTGCGCCTGCGCTGTGGGTCGCCAGCTCGTCGCAGCGCGCAAACCAGACACCGTCATAGCCCTTGATGTGCTCGATCAGCCGGTCGAGCGCGCGGATGCGGGATGGCCGTCCGGCGTAACGCGGGTGACAGACTAGCATGAAGTAGCCGGTCATCTCGTAGGCCGCTTCGAACTCCTCGATCCAGAGATCAATCACCCGGCTGGGCTGGTGGATCGTGCCGGGATGGGCGTAATAAGGTGCGTCGTCAAGCGTCCAGGTCCAGGGCAGCTCCATGATCTCGGCATCGCCGTCGCTGGTGACTTGCAGCCAGTAGGGCACGTCGTCATCGCCAAATGAGCTGTCGTAGTCGTAGCCCATCGTCTTGAGCTGCTGGATGGTCCAGCGCGTCGTCAGGCCGGATGGAGCTCTCCATCCAGTTGGGCGCTTGCCGGTCGCTTCGGTGATCGCTTCCGTCGCGCGCTCGATCAGGTCGATCTCGGTCTCGCGGTCGAGCTCGTTCCAGCGCTCGTGCATCCAGCCGTGACCGGCGATCTCGTGCCCCCGATCGACGACTTCCCGAGCCAGGCTGCTGTACTTGTGGGCGTTCCAGCCCTCGACGAAGAAGGTCGCCGGTATCTCGTGGCGCTCCAGCAGATCGAGCACCCGTTCGACGCCGCGCCGTGGCGCGTAGACGCCGTCGGCGTTCGCGCCTCCGGCGTGGCCGTAGCGCAGCAGGTCAAAGGACTCCCCGAAGTTGTCGAATGTCAGTGTCACGACGCAACGCGCGCCGCCTGGCAGCTCCAGGCGTTCGAATGGCATAGCGGTTCCCCCGTTCTCGCCCGTGATTCGTAGTTGAATAGCGCGGAGCCGTCAAGCATAAGGACAGAGGGAGTAGCGTGTGGATAGGTCAAACGACATCGTCATCGTAACCGGCGCGGCAGCCGGGATAGGGTTGGGAATCGCTCAGGGGTATCTCGCTGCCGGCGCGCGAGTTGCCATCTGCGACTACCGCGAGAGCACGGTTGCAGCTGCCGCGACTCAGCTCGGTGAGCCGGACCGCCTCGAAGCGGGCGTCATCGACGTGCGCGACGAGGCCCAGGTCGACGGCTTCTTCGGGCATGTCGAGGAGACCTTCGGACCGCCAACGGTTGTCGTCGCCAACGCCGGGATCTACCCGAACACGCCAGTCGTCGACTTGGAGGTCGAGGAGTGGGATCGGGTGATGGAGACGAACATGCGCGGCGTCTTCCTCACCGGCCGGGCGGCGGCGCGCTCGATGATTGCGAGCGGCCAGGGCGGCAACATCCTCACGATCTCATCCGGCGCGTACCAGAGCGGCCGGGTCGGCGCGGCCCACTACTGCGCTTCCAAAGCGGGCGTCGTCATGTTCACGAAGGTGCTGGCACTGGAGCTAGCCCCGCACCACATCCGGGTCAACTGCATCGCGCCGGGCCTGGTCGAGGTCAACAGCGCGGTCTCGCCCATCTCCGACGAGTACAAGTCCACCCTGACCAACTCGATCCCCTGGGGCCGTATCGGCCAACCGCAAGACATCGCCAACGCGGCGCTCTTCCTCACCTCCCCCGAGGCCGACTTCATCACCGGCGAGGTGCTGATGGTCAACGGCGGCAGCTCCGCCGGCCGGGCCTTCCTGCCGCCGAGCAACCCGTAGGGGAGAGGTTGTAGGTTGCAGTGAGTAGTTTGTAGGTAACAGCCGCTCCCTCCCCTGTCCCCTCCCTCGAAACCGAGGGAGGGGGATCCTGTCGCTAGTTCGTGTGCGTCCCTGAAGACTCACGATGATCAGCCAAATTCCCCTCCCTTGGTTTCGAGGGAGGGGACAGGGGAGGGAGCTTCTTCGGCTCTCAATTGACACCTCCATCTTACACCTGTAAACTATTTCTGACATATGGAGAGGATCGCTGACATGGATGACGCCTGGCGGTCCGGTGACGCACTGCTCGATGTGTTGTCGGCGCTCGCAAATCCACACCGGCTGCGGATCATCGCGGTCCTCACTGAGGGCCGGAACTACGTCAGCCAGCTTGCGCGCGATGTCGGCCTGAGCCGCCCGCTGCTTTACATGCATCTGAAGAAGCTGGAAGACGCCGGGCTCGTCAGCGGATCGCTTGAACTCTCGGAGGACGGTCGGGCAATGAAGTTCTATGCCGTGGCGGAGTTCGAGATCCCGCTGACGCCGCAGGTGATCGCGTGCGCGGCGCTCACGTTGACGGACCGCGACACAGACACTGAGAAGGAGAGTTAACCCATGTTGCCCATGCTGTTGCAGGAGTCGTCAAGCTCCGGTACGCAATGGCCGGACGCGCTGATTGCCTCCGCCGGGATTGCGATGGTGACGGCGATCACCGTCGTTGTGATCTGGCAGTTCTTCGTCTCCTGGCGGGCCAGGGTTTCGGCTGCCCGTGAGGATGCCTACCGGGATCTCTCGGCCCGCTTTGCCAGCACACAAGAGCAGCTCGTGGTCGACCAGGGCCGCGTTGCCGCCGACCTGAGCGAAGTCAAGGCGCGGATTGAGAATGTCGAACGCATTCTGCGGGAGGTGGAGTGATCGGTGGTGACCGCAGAGGGGAGGGGTACGACGCGAACTGAGTAAGCCGCCGGCATGGTGCTGCAACACCCGGCCAGCGGCTCGTAGATCCCAATAGACAAACGCGGAGCGAACTCCCGGCATCCATCTCGTTGGGTACCCGCCTCGAAGGATAGCCACGGAGACCTCCGCACGCCAGCACCGCTCGCTGGTCGACGATTTCTTCATCGTTGAAGGAGGTTCAACGACGATGGCTATTCCTGCCCATGTCTTGGAACACAAACCAGACGGACTTCGCAACCGGCTCTCCGGCATACCGTCCGGGCGCCGCGGTAAGTGGGTCATCCTCGCTCTCTGGCTGATCCTGACGATTGGGGTTGTGCCGCTCGCCGGTCGGTTGCAATCGGTCGAGGAGAACGACGCCGCAGCATTCCTGCCGGATAGCGCCGAATCGCTCGATGTCGCTTTGTTTGAGGAGCAGCTCCAGCAGGGCGACAGAATGCCGGCTGTCGTCGTCTATCACCGCGCTGGCGGGTTGACAGAGACGGACCTCGCTCAGATCGAGCGCGACCGGACCGCCCTCGACACAGCCTTTCCAGACGTCAGCCCCGACGCGGTAGCAGTTTCAGATGATGGCAGTGCGGCGCTGTTCAGCATCATCCTCGTCGCTGGCGAGATCGTCGAGGATGTCGATCTCATTCGAGATACCGTCACCAGCGGCGATGGACTGGAGGCGAAGGTCACCGGTCCGGCTGGCTACACGACCGACCTCGTCGCCGTCTTTGAAGGCGCGGATTTGAGACTCATCGCCGCGACGGCTTCGGTCGTCGCAATCCTGCTGTTGCTCACCTATCGAAGTCCGTTCCTTTGGCTGATTCCTCTGATCGCTGTTGCCGTCGCCAATTTCCTCGCAACGGCGGCCGTCTACCTGCTTGCGAAGGAAGATCTGCTGACGGTCAACGGTCAGAGTGGCGGATTGCTCCCGATCCTCGTCTTCGGTATCGGGACGGATTACGCGCTGCTGCTGATCGCGCGCTATCGCGAGGAGCTGCGGCGCCACGCCGATAAGCACCGGGCGATGGCAATTGCGCTGCGCCGCGCCACGCCGGCCATCCTGGCCTCGGCCGGGACGGTCATCGTTGGTCTGCTCTGCCTGCTGGCGTCAGACCTGAACTCCTATCAGAGTCTTGGCGTTGTCGGCTCGCTCGGGGTCGTGGCGGCGCTGCTTTCGATGACGATGGTGCTGCCCGCCTTGCTGGTCGTTTTCGGCCGCCGCCTGTTCTGGCCGTTCGTGCCCCACGTTGGCGCTGAGGTCAGGGAGGGCGGCAATGTCTGGGCCCGGCTCGGGGGCTGGATCGGCCGACGGCCGCGCCCGATTTGGGCCGTTACTGCCATTGCTCTGGCCGTGATGACGCTCGGCGTCGTGAATCTCGATACGAACCTCGCGCCGGAAGACCAATTCCGCAATGTGCCCGAGGCAATCGAGGGCCAACAGCTCATTGCCGAGAGCTTCCCGGCCGGGGCCGGCAGCCCGTTGACGGTCATCGCAGATAGCGCTGCGTCCACTGCCGTCGAAGAGGCGATCCGATCGACGCCGGATGTCTCTGCCGTCACTCCCTCCGGGACGCTCGACGACGTTGCCAGCTTCTCGGTGACGCTCGATGCCGAGCCAGGGACCGAGGGGGCCTACGACATCGTCCGCAATCTGCGTGACAACGTCCATGCCGTCGCCGGAGCCGAAGCGAAGGTCGGCGGCCCCGACGCGGAAAGCCTCGATGTCGCGCAAGCTAATGAGCGCGACCTGCGCGTGATTCTTCCGGTTGTGCTGGTCGCGGTGACGGTCATCCTGGGCTTGCTGCTGCGGGCGATCGTCGCGCCGTTGGTGCTGATCGCGACGGTCGTGCTCTCGTTCGGCGCGGCGCTCGGCGTCAGTGTCGTCC
Organism: Chloroflexia bacterium; assembly: GCA_030431755.1. Taxonomy (GTDB): domain Bacteria; phylum Chloroflexota; class Chloroflexia; order Thermomicrobiales; family CFX8; genus JAUIIK01. Next base: position 51,394 of record JAUIIK010000016.1, on the reverse strand, counting down.
TCTTCGAGCAGCTCTTCGGCTTCGGCGCAGTGGACCCGACGGTTCCGATGCTCGGGTTCGTCTTCCTGGTCGCGCTGGGTATCGACTACAACATCTTCCTCGTCAGCCGCATCCATGAGGAAGCCTACGCCCATGGCACCCGTGAGGGAACGCTACGCGGACTGGCCGCGACTGGCGGGGTCATCACCTCGGCCGGGCTGGTACTTGCCGCAACCTTCTCGGTGCTCGGGATCATGCCCTTGGTATCGATGGCTGAGCTCGGGTTTCTCGTCGCGTTCGGCGTCCTGCTCGATACGCTGATCGTTCGCTCGATCCTCGTGCCGGCGCTCGCCTTCGACATCGACCGATGGCTCTGGTGGCCGAGCGCATTGCGGCGCACGCGGTCCGACGAGGCAACCGAGATAGCATTCGTCAACCCGCCGGAGGCAGCGCGCCGAGTCTAGGAGACCGCTCCGCCGGGGCCGGCCGGCTTCCGCGGGGCTGTCCGCTGGCGCGTTAGCGCCCCGCCATGCCGTAGACGACGGCGCGGCAGAGGCGGCTGTCGGCCAGAGCGCGGTGCTCGATCTCTTCATGGTGGCCGAAGGCGGCAGCGGCGTCGGTCAGCTTGTGCCAGCGATAGCCGCCGTAGCGCTGGTGGCGCTGGCCAGCGAATGCCGCGTACTGTTTCATCGCGCAGTGCCAGTTGGCGCGGTAGCCGGGCAGGCTGGCCTGCGCGTTGCACTGGTCCATGATGCGGATGTCGAAGTCTGCGTTGTAGATGACGACGTTGGTCGCCGACGCTAGCAGCTGGCCGAACTCGGGCGCGATCTCGCGCCACTCCGGCGCATCCGCGACCATCGCGTTGGTGATGCCGTGGATGGCCGTCGCGTCGGCCGGGATGCGGCCGCGTGGTTTGACGAGCGAGTCGATTAGCACCCGCCCCGCGCCGTCGATCACGGCGACATCGACGATCTCCGCGCCACGGCCGAGTCCGGTCGTCTCCGTATCGAGGTAGAGCGTGCCGGATGCGGCGGCAACGCCGCGCGCCCAGCCTACTGCTCGTGTCATGTGTGCGGGCATCGTTGATTGCATCGTGCGCTCCGGTGTCTTGCTCGGTTCCTCGCGCGATCGATGATCGTTGCGATCATATCATTCGCATGAAGGTGGAAAGCCGCAACGGCCCGACTCCGATTGCGCCCAGGACTGGGATAATAGTGGGGCAACGCTCGACATCCGCCGCGACACGAGGAAGCAGGTAGCGATGGAAACGGTAGTCTCCGCCGATGGCACGCAGATTGGCTTCGACCGTGTTGGGTCGGGGCCGCCGCTCGTGCTCGTGCATGGGACGGCTGGCTCGCGCGGCCGCTGGGGCGCGGTGCTGGATCATCTCGCGGCCGGTTTCGAGGTCGTCGACATCGACCGGCGTGGGCGGGGCGCGAGTGGCGACGCCGAGGATTACGCGCTCGCACGTGAGGTCGAGGACATCCTCGCGATCATTGACTCGCTGGACGCGCCGGTCAACCTGCTCGGGCATTCATTCGGCGGCATCGTCGCGCTGGAGACGGCCCTGCTGACGGACAAGCTCGCCCGGCTGATTCTCTATGAACCGCCGGTCGCCGCGCCGAACACGGCTGAGTCCCAGGCCCACAATCGGAGACTCGCGGAACTGGCCGCTGCGGACGATGCTGATGGCGTCCTGACAACCTTCTTGCGCGATAGCGTCGGTGTGCCGGAGCCAGCGATTGACCAGATGCGGCAGTCGCCGTCCTGGCCGCACCGTCTCGCAACGGCCCAGACACTGCCACGCGAGCACCGGGCGGTTATCGAGTACACCGTGCAGCCGGAGCGCTTTGTAGAGATGTCAACGCCAACGTTGCTGTTGTTGGGCGGCGCTAGCCCACCGGTCTTCGTGGAGTCGACGCGCGCGGTTGACGCGGCATTGCCCGACAGTCGCGTCGTGGAGCTCCCCGGCCAGCAGCACGCGGCGATGGACACCGCGCCGGAGTTGTTCGTCCAGGAAGTGCTGGCCTTCTTGCAGCCGTAGCGCTTGCATAGGCGACGGACTCAGTAGCTGCCTGAGTTGTTCCGGGTGGGACAGCTAGCGATTGCGTCGCTTCGCCGTGGCGTGGCCAACGGCGATGGCGTCCTCGGCCCAATCGAGCAGCTCGCCGCGATCCTCCAGCAGGTCTGCCGGAACCGACCAGTAGGGCATAGTCATGAACTGCTCGCTACCGGCGTCCTCGTAGTGCGGTCTCGTCTCGTCGCTGACCTTGAAGTAGAGGGTCGAGTCGGAGCTGATTAGCGCGAACATATCGCCGCTCTCCCAGATGCCGTGGCCGCCGAACATCGCCTTGTGGGTGATCGTTCCAGCGCCGTCCAACTGCTCAATAATGAATTCGACGAACGCCGGGTCAGCTGCCATGCGTGAGGCCCTTTCACTGTCGGTCGCGAGAAGCGCGTGCCGAGAGTGTGCCAGCACTGGCGGTAGATAGAAAAGGACCGGCCCCCGCCGGGTAAGAGGTGCGACGGGGGCCGGCTGCCGCGTGAGCGGCTAGTGTGGGGAAGCGAGTCGTTCGATGACTCGAGGGGCAACAACGACGGTCGCAACCGCCGCGATGAGGACAAGCGGAATGTCGATCAGCACGAACGCCCAGCTAATGAGCGCTTCGCCGCTGATAGCGGTAGCAATGACGCCGAAGACGACGCTCATCACAGCAATGAGTGCAATACGGAACCGCAGGTCCATGACGCGCAGGGCCACCATGCCGGTCGCAACGCCGGCAACGATCGGAAACGCCTCGTGCATTCCTCCTCCTTTCGACTCCTGGCATGGACGCTCCATGCGCTGGGAGGATGACGATATTCATTAAGCTACATTAAATTGTTTAGTATGAAAAGACTATTTCTGGTAATCGACGCCGCGCCGAACTCAGGTCGCAGCATCAGAAAGGTCAGGCAGGCGCTCTCGGAGGTAGCGCAAGGCTCCGTCCAGTCGGCCCGGTTGGTTGAGCGGCCCGGCTCGGCCAGCATGGTGGAGCGCGAGGATGACCCCGAACGCTTTGGCGTCCGCTTCCAACTCCCGCTGTGTTGTGGCGTCGTGTGTGTATCCGGCCAGCAGTGCCCGCGTCAGTTCCCAGCCATTGAAATAGGCAAATGACGCGATATCCCAGCAACGTGGGCCCGCCGCCGCGTCGCCGAAGTCGAGCAACGCCGCGAGCCGGCCATTGGCAAGCGCAAGCTGCCCCCGGTGGAGGTCGGTGTGGTTGATGACGGCCCACCCGACAGGTTCTACGACGCCCCACAGCCTGACTTCGAGTGACCGGAGCGGGCCAAGTAGCTCCGGGGCTGCTGAAGCAATGGGATGGTCGTCGAGTGTGTCGCCGGAGAAGGGCCAGGGCTGTTGCAGCCGCGACATGATGCCTGCCCTCGCCGTCGATGTCACACCACAGAGCGGGGCGCGTTGATTCCGCAGCAACCCGAATCCCTCAACAGGAATCTCATGCAGACGCGCGAGCACCTCCCCGAGATCACGCGCCACGGTAGCGTCAATGGCGCGTTCGGCATCGCCGCCGGCGACGTACTCGTCGAGGCTCCACTCGGCCCCTGCGCCGGTGTTGACGTCGCTATTGGTGGCAACCGGCCGGGCGACGCGGCCGCCAATCGCGGTGAGCTGCTGGCGGATAGCGAACTCCGGCTCGTAGCTGCACGGCTCCCAGGGATTCGGGATGGCGATCCGCAGGGCATAGTGGCCGTCGCCTGCCCGCACCTGCCAAACCTCGCTCGTCGCGCCGCTGGCGAGGTAGCTGACGGTTGCGTTGGGGATGCTGCAGGCCGCCACGATTGTGGCAGCCTGCTCAAGCGTCGTGTGGCTAGGTTCGGAGCTCACCGCCGCCGGCCTGCCGGGGCTAGCGGCCGCGGAAGATGTGACCCCAGATCGACGGCATCTCGCCTACCGGAACGTCGATTAGCGTCGGGTGGTTGTTGGCGAAGCCTTCGCGGATGGCGCTCCGCAGCTCGTTGGCGTCGGTCGCGCGGATGCCGGCGGCCCCGAAGGACTCGGCCAGCTTGACGAAGTCCGGATTGGTCAGGCTCGATGCCATGACCTTGCCGCCGTAGTTCTCCTGCTGGATGCGCTTCACGTTGCCGAACGCGCCGTCGTTGAAGACGACTGCGACGAGCGGGATCTTGTGCCGGACGGCAGTCGCCAGCTCCGGCATCGTGTACATGAAGCCGCCGTCGCCATTGATCGAGATGACCTTCTTGTCCGGGTTGCCGACCTGGACGCCGAGCGCCGTCGCGAAGCCGAAGCCGAGCGTGCCCTGGTAGCCGGCGTGGACGAAGGTGCGCGGCTCGTAGAAGGGGAATCCGCCGAACTGGGCGAAATAGCCGAGCTGGGTAATCTCGGCAACGTACTTGCCGTCGTCGGGCAGCTCCTCGCGCATGACCATCGAGAAATCCCACTGTGGCTGGAGCTCGCCGAAGATATCGTTGACCTTCTCGCGGACCTCTTCGAGCTCCTCCTTACGCGATGGTCGCGAGCCGTTGGCCTTCCCGAGCTCCGGCAGCAAGGCCTTGATCGTCTCGCCGGCATCCGCAACGATGGCGAGGTCGGCGGAGCCGAAGCGGTCGACCTCCTGCGCGTCGATGTCGACCCGGATCAAGGTCTGCTTGTCGGTGTTGAAGCCACCGAACATCTGGGGCATCGCGAAGCGCGTGCCGATCGCCAGGACGACATCGGCGTCCTCCAGGATCATGCGGCCGCCGAGCATCGTCTGGGCGCGGTAGTCGCGGTCGCTGACAACGCCGCGCGCGCCCGGTGACATCACGACTGGCGCTTCAAGCGCCTCTGCCAGCTGTTGCATCTCGTCCGGGTAGTCGATAACGCCGCTCCCGGCGAAGATGACCGGTTTCTGCGAGGCGGCCAGGAGCTTTGCGGCGGCGGCGATCTGCTCTTCATCGGGAACACTGGCGGGATAGTCGGTGACGGGGTCGAGCAGCTCGATATCCTCAACCTGCCCCATGATGTCCGGCGCCATCTCGAACTCGACCGGGCGCGGCCGGCCGGTCTGGAGCTGGCGGAAGGCCTCGCGCAGCAGCTCCGGCGCTTCCGATGGCGAATCGGCGCGAGCGGCCCACTTGGTGACCGACTGGATCATGCGGAGCTGCTCCGGGATCTCGTGGAGCGCGCCAAAGCCCTTCTCGATCTGATCGGAGTGCACCTGTCCCGACAGCGCCAGGACCGGCGTGCTGGTGGCGTAAGCGGTCGAGAGGGCGGCGGTCGCGTTCAGCAGACCTGGGCCGGGCACGACGAGACAGACGCCGATCTTGCCGGTCGACTGGGCATAGCCGAGCGCCATGTAGGCGGTCGCTTGCTCGTGGCGCGTGTTCAACACGCGCATGTCATCCTGCATGTCATAGAGGGCGTCGAAGGTGTTGTCGAGCTGGACGCCGGGCAGCCCGAAGATCGTATCGACGCCGTAGCTCCTCAGGATCCTGGCAATCGCCTGTCCGCCGGTCATCTCTGCCACGCCGCACTTCCTCCCAGAATTGATGTCCTGTGATCACACGCGCGCCGCCTGTTCGCACGGCGACGCATCCCAGCGAGGATTCTAATGCACGCGCTTGTCTGGGCGGGATTGGAGGAACATCGCATTTCCGGGCAAAAAAAGAGGGCGAGTGGCCGAATAACTACTGCGGGGAGGCCACTCGCCCGGCTGGGGAAGGGAGGAAAGAACCATCAATATCTTCTCCCGTAGCCCCGCTTTTGCATACGGGTCGTTGGTCCTGACCGGCATGACCGTTAAGTCATGCTGCACCTGGGAAGGTTGTAGTTTGTAGTAGGTAGGTTGTAGGAAACCCAAGCATGGGCGGCTGGCTGCTAACTACGAACTACTCACTACAACCTACAAACTCAGCGCATCCGTTCAATCACATCCGCCCCATAGCGGTAGCAGCGGAAGACGCGGTTGCTGATCAGGGCGTCGGGTTCGTCGGAGGTGGCGCAGAAGTGGGGGTTGACGTACTCCCAGACGACCTCGCCTTCCGGAGTGACCTCGAAGAAGCGGCCGAAAGAGCCTTCGCAGATCAGGGTGTTGCCGTTTGGCAGGCGGCTGGCGTTGGAGATGAGCGGGCTGAAGAAGTCGCTCGGGTATTTCTCCTGGTAGGACCAGGCTTCTTCCCGTGTTTCCCGGTCGATTTCGACCACGCGAGAGTGCGGAATGTTGTGGTGGATGCGGCTCGTGCCGTTGTCGAAAATCAGAATGTTGCCGTTCTCGAGTTCGTTTGGCGCGTGCTGCTGGGCGATGTGAGGCGGCCCGACATGCCAGATGACCTCATTGGTCTGGCGGTCGATGATGACGACCTTGCAGGGGTTGCGGAAGCTCACGAGGATGTTGCCGTCTGACATCTCGAAGACGGTGTTGCCGTGGGTCCACTCCTCGCGTCCCTCGTTCGGCGCGGCGATGCCGTGTTCCCATGGGTCGAGGTGTTCCCAGGAGTTCCAGCGCCAGACCTCTTCGCCGTCCCAGGTCATCTCAACAATGTAGTCGGCGTACATCTTGTTGCCCTCGCCTTCGGAGCCGGGGCGGCCACCGCGCACCTTCTTCTGGTGCTCTTCCTCCAGCTCGGCGATGCAGAGCAGCAAGACGTTGCCGTTGCGGAGCTTGCGGCCGTCGTGATGGTGGTCGGGGTGTTTCAGCTCGCGCAGGATGTTGCCGTCCCAGTCAGCTTCAAGCACCGTGCCGCCCTTCCAGGGCGCTTGGCCAACGAAGCTATCATCCTCCGGGTCGACGACCTTGCCGTTGTAGAAGAGCACGGGCGTGCCCTCCGCATCGTCGGTGATGTAGCCGTAGAGCCCGGGCGGGTAGGGCATGTCCCAGGTGTGGGCGACGTTGCCTTCCATGTCAATCAGGAAGACCTCGCCGGGTCCGGTGTTGGCACAGAACAGCGTGAATCCCTGGTAGGCCTGCTCTTCGTCATGTCCACGGAGCCCGAGGCCAATCCTGCGGCCCTTGACTTGATCCACCTTCGGCATTGGCTGCACCCTCCTCTGATATCCGGCTTCACATCGTGCCGATTGCGACCGTGCTCGTTTGGATGGCGTGGAAATCCGGGCGAGCGAGCGCGTAGTCGTCGGACTCCGGATCGGTCAGTGCTTGCAGCGCCTGCCAGTCGGCTGCGTCGAGATAGTCGCGCACCCGGTCGCCCCAATGGCCCTCGAAGACGCTGTGCTGGAAATAGTCGATGTCGGTCTGGGACAGGGGCTGGACACGTTCCGATACGACGGTCTTGACGGCGACCTGCTCGAACCCGGCTTGGAGCATCCAGCCGTAGATGTTGCGCTGGTCCGTGATCTGCCTATGGGACAATCCGTACTTGTCGCGGTAGTAAGCCCGGCATGCCTGGACGACGGCCTGTTCCAGGCGTTCGTCCCAGGCGAAGATCATCTCCGGCAGCAGGAGATCCTGGATCAGCACGACGCGCCCGCCGGATACGACCGTCGCCGCCAGCGTCTCAAGCGCCGCGACAGGTTCGTCGAGGTGGTTGATCGTGTTGTAGGTCCAGACGAGGTCGAAAGTGCCGGGTCCGAAGATCGTTGCGGTGAGGTCGCCCTGCATATAGCGCAACGGTAGCTCGCGGGTGCCGTTCAGCCGTTCGGCAGCCTCGATGTGGCCGTGGGAAAGATCGAGGCCGACGACGCTGCCGGTGCGCCCGGCAACCTCGGCCAGCCAGCGGGTGACAAGCCCAACACCGCAACCGGCATCGAGAATCCGCGCGCCGGGCGCGATCTCCAGAGCGGCAATGATGCCGCGCAGTTCCGGCTCCAGAAAGCGCTCGTAGCGCTCCAGCTTGTCGCCGTAGGAACGCTCCGGCGTGTCGCCGAGGAGCGTTGCGTCGGGGCGGTCTTGTCTATCGCCGTCCATCAGCCGCGAATGCGCCCGCGCGAGATCATGCGGATCGGCGGCAGCCGGTCGACCGGCACGTCGATGATCGTCGGGTGGTTGTTCGCGAAGCCCTCGCGCACGGCCTGGCCGAGCTCTTCGGCGTTGGTCGCCCGCAGCCCGGCCGCGCCAAAGGATTCGGCCAGCTTCACGAAGTCGGGGTTGTGCAGGCTGTTCGCGATCTCGCGGCCCTCGTAGCGCGTTTGCTGGATGTGCTTGACGTTGCCGAACGCGCCGTCGTTGATGACCACGGCAACGAGCGGGATCTTGTGCCGCACCGCCGTCGAGATCTCCGGCATCGTATAGAGGAAACCGCCGTCGCCGTTGATTGAAAGCACCTTCTTGTCCGGATTTCCGACCTGGACCCCGAGCGCCGTCGCGAAGCCGAAGCCGAGCGTGCCCTGGTAGCCCGCGCCGATGAGCGTGCGCGGGGCATAGACCGGGAAGCCGATGTCAGCATAGGCGCTGAGCTGGGTGATCTCGCCGGTCAGGATGCCGTCGTCGGGTAGTTCGGCGCGGAGCGTCCGGGCGAAATCGTGGCTTGGCTGGAACTCGAAGAGCTGGTCGTCGACCGCCTCACGGATCGCTTTGAGCTCTGTCACCCGCGTTGGGCGGGTGTAGGTCTTGCGGTCGACCTGATCGAAGAGCTGGGCCATGACCCGGTTGGCGTCGCCGCTGAGCGCGATCTCCGGATCGACGATGCGGTCGATCTCGGCGTCGTCGATGTCGACCCGGATGACTTTCATGTCATCGTCGATACCCCAGTCGGTCGCCGGACGGTCGAAGCGGGTGCCTATCGCCAGCACGACGTCGGCGTCGCCGTATACATGGCGACCGCCGAGCATTGTCAGCGCCAGCGGGTGCTTGTCGCTGAGGACGCCACGGCCATTCGGCGTCATGATGACCGGCGCTTGCAGGACCTCGGCCAGCTCGCGGATCGGCTCGCCGGCGTCCACCGCGCCGCCACCGGCGAAGATGATCGGCTGCTTGGCGTTCGCGAGCAGTTGGGCGGCCTGATTGACCAGGTCCTGGTCTGCCTCGGGCGCGGGATAGGAGGTGATGGGTTCGAGCAGCTCGACATCTGCGGTCTGCCCGAGGGTATCCGGTGACATCTCGATCTCGACGGGCCTGGGCCGGCCGGTGCGGAGCTGTTTGAAGGCTTCGCGGACGGCTGCCGGGGCGTCGGCCGGTTTCTCAATGTACCTGGCCCACTTCGTCAAGTGGCTGATCATTTCGAGCTGGTTGGGTATCTCGTGCAGCGAGCCGAAGCCCTGGTTGATCTCGTTCGACGCCACCTGGCCGGAGATCGCCAGGACGGGCGCATTGGTGGCGTAGGCGGTCGAGAGCGCGCCGGTCGTGTTCAGGAGGCCCGGGCCGGGCACAACCAGGTAGACGCCAACCTTGCCGGTCGAAGCGGCATAGCCGTAGGCCATGTAGGCGGTCGCCTGCTCGTGCCGGGTGTTGAGCACCCGGATGCTGTCCTGCTCGTCGTAGAGCGCGTCGAACATGTTGTCGAGCTGGACGCCGGGCAGCCCGAAGATCGTATCGACCCCGTAGCTCTTCAGCGATTGGACGAGCGCCTGTCCACCGGTCATTTTCGCCATATGTGCTTCTTTCGCCTGTTGCCGAGCGCATGCCGTTCAGCGCTCATTCTAGACCGAACGACAGCGGTGCTGGCTGATGGGCATGCTCGGCGATGGCTGCGCTGGACGCGCTAGTCGGTTACGTCGATGGTCAGAATCTCATCAACGGGAGTCGCCCGGATCTCGGAGATACGCAGCCCGTCGAGCTCGGTGATTTCGAGCATGTAGTCGTCGGCGGTGATCGTGTCGCCGAGCTTTGGCTCGCGCCCGATCTCGGCGAAGACGTAGCCGCCAAGCGTCTTGGCCGTGTCGGTCGGTGTCAGGTCGAGGCCGAGGTGCTCGTTGACGTCGACGAGCGGGATCAGCCCGCTCAGGAGCATCGAGCCATCTTCCTGCGTCTGCGGCGACATCGCCGGCTGGCCGTACTCGTCCGGCACTTCGCCGACCAGCCGCTCGATGATGTCTTCGAGCGTCACGATCCCCGCCATCGCGCCGTACTCGTCGATGGCGACGGCGACGTGCGCCTCTTCGCGCTTCAGCTCTGCCAGGAGATCGTCGATTGGCAGCGTCGATGGCACCACATACGAAGCGCGGATGATCTCGCGTAAGTCCAGCCGGCGGGCGGACTGCGTGCCGATCAGGATCGGCAAAACATCGCGGACGTGGAGGATCCCGATGATCTCGTCGACATTCTGCCCTTCGACCGGGAAGCGGCTGTAGGGGTGGGTGCTGATGATGTCGCGCAGGTCATCGAGTGTTGCGTCGGCGGCGATGGTCACGACCTCGGTGCGCGGCACCATGACATCCTCGGCGGTCTGGTCGCCGAAGATCAGGGCGCGGCGGATGATCGCCTCTTCCGAATCTTCGATCTGGCCGCCGGCAGTGCTGGCGGTGACGATGATCTCCAGTTCTTCCGCTGTGTAGGCCTGCTGGTGCGGATCGACCTCGCGCAAGCCAATCGACCGGAGCATCCACTGCCCGAAGCCGTTCATCGTGACGATGGCGGGCCGGAAGGCGTAGAGAAAGAAACGCACAGGCGCCGCGACGGCCATCGAGGTGTGATCCGGGTACTGCAACGCCACCGACTTCGGCGCGAGTTCGCCGAAGACGACGTGGAGAAAGGTGATGACGGTGAACGCAATCGCGAACGCGACCGCGTGGGCGCTGACGAAGGCTATCGGTTCGGGCATGAGTTCTTCAAAGAGCGGGTCAAGCAGCGCGGCCAGCGCGGGTTCGCCGATCCAGCCGAGGCCGATACTGGCGATGGTAATGCCGAGCTGTGTCGCCGCGATGTAGTCGTCAAGGTCTCGTAGCGCGGTCAGCACGCTGGCTGCACGCTGATTACCCGCCGCAACGAGCGACTCCATGCGGCTTTTCCGAACGGACACGAGCGAGAATTCCGTCGCGACGAAGAATCCATTGGCCGCGACAAGTCCGATAACGGCGACCAGCTTGAGGATGGTCGTCGTTAATTCACCGTCCATCGAGTGGTTACAGCCCCCTAGCACGATATGAATAGCTATCCCGCTGATGATACCAGTGGCGCGGCCGCCAGGCGGATTCCCTCGTATTTTCGTGAAGTGCTGCTAAACTAATACGATCTTGACGGTGAGCGTGGAGGAGACTCTCCAGAGATCGCACGTGAGGAACCTGTTCAAGCTGAACCCCCGGTAGCCGGTCAACGCCGCGGCGCGCGCACGCTACGCTATCTCGTCCCCGGCACGCTCTTCAAAGCCGGGATGTTCGCCTCGCTCAGGCACCGCAACTATCGCTACTTCTGGATCGGCACGCTGCTCAGCAATATCGGCGACTGGATGGACAACGTCGCCTTCAACTGGCTGATGTGGGAGCTGACCGGCAGCGGCGCGTTTCTCGGCTTGCTGGCGCTTTTCCGGGCCGCCCCGATCCTCGTCTTCACGCTCTTTGGCGGCGCGCTGGCGGACCGCATGGAGCGCCGCCGCCTGCTCCAGCTAACCCAGTTCAGCGCCATGTTCCTGGCACTGCTGTTATCAGCGCTTGTCCTGACCGACGTCGTCCAGGTCTGGCATGTCTTCGCCATCGCCGCTGGTCGCGGAATCGTGATGAGTATCAACATGCCGACGCGGCAAGCGATGCTCTCCGACATCGTCGAGCGCAAAGATTTGACCAACGCGATCGCGCTGAACTCGGCGACGATGAACCTGACCCGCATCCTCGGCGGCTCAATCGGCGGCATCCTGATCACGGTCATCGGGACCGGTGGCGTGTTCCTCGTCAATGGGCTCTCGACGACAATCCTAATCTGGACGCTCGCGCTGATGGTCATCCCGCCGCTCGCTGCCGATGTTAAGCGCCGCTCGCTCTTGCGCTCGATTGGCGATGGCCTGTCGTACATTAGAGCCAGCGACATTCTGCTCTCGCTAATCCTGCTGGCGCTTGCGCCGATGATTCTCGGGATGCCGTACATGACGCTGCTGCCGATCTTCGCCGACGAGGTGCTCGGCATCGGCAACGAGGGTTACGGCGTGCTCGTCGCCTTCACCGGCATCGGCGCGATGATCGGCGCGCTGACGATCGCCGGCACCGCGAATATGCGCCACCGTGGCCGAGTCATGTTGATCGTGATGATCGCCTTTGGGGTCATGCTCTTCGCCTTCAGCCGCTCGACCGACCCGACGCTCTCCTACGCGTTGCTGCTCGGCGTCGGCGCGGGCCAGACGACCTACATGGCGCTCAACAACACGCTATTGCAGACCCACGCATCAGACGAGATGCGCGGCCGCGTGATGAGCGTCTTCTTCCTCAATCGCGGCATGGTCCCGCTCGGCACCGTCGCCGCCGGCTTCCTGACCGAGTTCATCGGTGTCCAGTGGACCACCTCGTTGATGGCCGCCCTCCTCGTCGCGCTCGGCATTGCGGCGTTGGTGTTCCTGCCGAGGTTGCGGGCGCTGGAGTAGTCCCTGGTCGTTTCCTTGCTATATTGCGCGCTGGCACTTCACCGTGACTTCGGAAGAACAGGCTGGTTGTCGTTGGTCACACATGAATTCACACCGGATGTCTACTATGGATCGATGGGGTCGCACGATCCGGTTCTGCGTATTCGTGAGGGCGACACGGTCGAAACAACGACCGTCGACGCGGGTGGGCTCGATGCGACGAATGAGCGCATCACGCCGGGCGGGAACCCGATGACGGGCCCGTTCTTCGTTGAGGGCGCGCAGCCGGGCGACACGCTCGCGGTGCGGCTCGATCATGTGCGCCCCAACCGGCGGCGAGGTTGGAGCGGCTCGGTCGTTGCGCCAAACGTCGTGGACCCGGAGTTCGTGCCGGAACTTCCGCAGCGCCAGACGAGCGAATGGGACGTTGATCTGAATGCCTGGCTCGCCACTTCCTTGAAACCTGAGTCCTCGATTGGGCCAATTCGCCTGCCGCTGGCGCCGATGATCGGCTGTCTCGGGGTTGCTCCCGCGAGAGGTGAAGCAATCTCCACTGCGACCTCAGCGCAGCACGGCGGGAACATGGACTACCGTGGCTGTATCGAGGGCGTCACGATGACCTTCCCCGTCTTTCAGGAGGGCGCGCTGTTCTTTATCGGCGACGGTCATGCCGTGCAGGGCGATGGCGAGATCGTCGGTTCCGGCATCGAAATTTCCATGGATGTTGCATTCACCGTGCATGTTTTGAAAGGGAAGGTCAGCGGTTGGCCGCGGATCGAGACCGATCAGGAGCTGATTGCCCTTGGTAACGCCCGGCCTCTGGATCAGGCCCTGCAGCACGCAACGACCGAGCTCATGCGCTGGCTGGAGACCGACTACGGCCTCGACTACGTCGCATCCTCGATGCTCTTCGGGCAGGCGATCCGTTACGACATCGGCAACGTCTTCGATCCCGCCTACACCGTCGCCGCCAAGCTTGCGAAGCGCTGGCTACCGTAGCTACTTCGACCAGCGCTCGATGTACATCCCAATATCGAACTTGCGCTTGAGACCGTTGGCGTTCATGTAGCGGACCTTGCCGTAGACCTGGCGCTCCTGCCAGGCGCGGTCGTGAGTAGTGGCCCCGCTCGTCGCGGTCAGTGTCGCGGAGTTGAGCTTCCTGCTGAGGTTGCGACCGCTGGATGCGGGACCCGCGTCATGAATCCGAGGGCTTGCCACCGCCGCCGACGACATAGCCGACGAGGCCGGCAATGATTGATGAGAACAGCGTGCGTGCCCAATCGGCGTTGCCCTGATTGTTCGATAGCAGGGCAATAATGAGCGCAATTGCGGCTGCAACAATGACAACGCCAAAGACAGCCCAGAATATCTGACGTTGGTGTCGATCGTCGTCGCCTGCCCGTTTGATCCTGGCCGCGCGTTCGTCGTCAGACTCCGGAGTGCGAATCTCAATCTGCACGCGTGCATCCTGTGCGAGCCGATTGAGATCCAGAGGCTCACGGCTACTCAAATGCCGATGATCTCTCGTGATTGGCCGGGGGGTGCCGCCTCGCCAACGTAGAGCTTCTGGCCGGACTGCTTCGCCTCCACCGCCACTTCCATGAGCACGATCGCTTTTCGAAGCACGTCGCTTTGGGTGGCACCTGTCTCTTGTGCGAGACGCTCAAGCAGCAGCTTCAGCTCGGGTGAAACATCGAGGTTAATCCGGATACGGTCCTTGTGATTCGCGACAGTTGCCATGAGGGTTTCCTCCAACACATATTGGGATATTATTTGAGTAAATTATACGCTATCTCAGATGTTAGGTGTCCATTGACAGCGCTCGCACAGAATTCTATGCCTTGCGCGCCTGGGGAACATCTTTCTCATTGCCAGCGTCTGATTGTTGACGTTGACGCAACCACCGCTCGTAGGGAGGTCGCCATGGATGCTCGGGAGATCGCATGTCCAGCGCAAGAAACTCGCCGCGGTCTGCTGACGGCAACGACCGGTGCTCTCATCTTCGGGGCGCTGCTGGGCACGGCTTTCGCGGCGTTTGGCTACTTTGTTGGCCTAGGTATGGAACAACCGGATGATGGACGCAGCTTTCCGTTCCCAGATATCCATTCGATAGTCTTCGGGATCATTGGGTTGATCGTCGGCCTTTGGCTCGGTCAACTACTAGGATGTAGTCTCCTGCTGAGGTTGCGAGGTCATCAGCATGCAGCTCGCACCGGCGCTACTCTGGGATTCCTGCAGGCTGCCGTGGGATTCGCCTCGATCTTCGTTCTTCTACCGATCATCCACCAGATCGCACCCGGCACTAGTACACAAGCGAATCGGATCTTGCGTTGGACCGTAATTCTTCTGGTTCCGATCTCCTGTTTCTTCCTTCCGGCACTAGCACGCCTGTTGGTGATTCGCACTAAAGACTAGCTCCCGATCCAGCGCTCGATGTACCTCTCGATGTCGAATTTGCGCTTGAGACCGTTGGCGTTCATGTAGCGGACCTTGCCGTAGACCTGGCGCTCCTGCCAGGCGCGGTCGTGGAGGCCACCGATAGCCCAGAGGATGTTGACGTAGCCGTTCGGGTCGTAACCGTCGAGCTCGAAGCGGTCATTCAGCGTGATCGCGATATCGATGGCGGTTTCCGGGTCGGGCGTCCATTCGAGGATCTTCTTAGCCCAGTACATCCGCATGTAATTGTGCATCTTACCGGTCGTCATCAGTTCAGTCTGGGCGGCGTTCCAAGCCTCGTCGTGGGTGGCCGCAGATTCGAACTCATCGAGGTCGTAGAGGTGTGCGCGGGCATCACCGCGATGTTCGTCCAGCGTCGCCCTGGCCCAGTCCGGCAGGCCATGCCAGTTGTCGTAGTTGGCGTTGTAGTAGCAGAAGTTGTCGGACAGCTCCTTGCGGACGATGAGCTGCTCGATGAATGCCTCGGCGGAGATCTGGATCTGCTCATCGTCGCCATGCTCGCGCGCAAATGCCGTCACTTCGAGCGCCGCCCGCAGGCTTGCCAGCTGCCCGAAGTGCAGATAGGGACTAAGCCCGGATTGCCCGTTGTGGACCGGGTCGTTGTGGTCCGCGTCGTAGGCCGCCAGCCGCTCGTGAATGAAGCTGTCCAGCGCCGCTCGGGCGGCGTCCTCGCCTGGCTCGAAAGGTGGGTTGTAGCCGTCGGGTCTCCTGACGACGATGTGGTTCCAGACCTGGTCCCAATCGGTCTGGGCGAGCGACTGCGGACCGTGCGGATGCCGCTCGATCTGCTCTGGATCGGTCAGGTAATCGTCGAGGTGGGCATGCAGCTTCGGGCGGATCGTGCGGGCGGCGTACTCCTGTTTCTCAGATGTGACCCAGACCGGCACGATGTTATGGGCATCAACCTCGTACGCCGGGTATGCCGCCGTGCGCGCGAGCCGCTTGCGGAGCGCCTGGGGGCCGCGCAGTGGCGAGAAGTCGAAGTAGAGGGCGGCAGGTGACAGCTCCTCCAGGGCCGCGTCGAGACTGTCGGTCGTGACGATGAGTGGGATGTTCAGCTCGTTCAGCCGCCGCTCTACCTGTTCCAAGCCCCCGAGCATGAACTGGTAGTGCTGCCGGACGCGGTTCGCGACGGTTGGGTAGAGCTTGAAGAGCGCGATGAGCGGCAGTTTGCGTTCGAGCGCATCTCGCTGGGCGGCTAAGAGCGCGTGGTTGTCGGCGACGCGCTGATCGCGGGACATCAGATAGATGACGCAGTCACCGTCGCTGTCGTCCGGCGCGTCGTTCAGGGGGCGTATGCGTGTGTCGAGCAATGTCTGGGACTCCGATCTGGACAGTGATTGTCCGGGGCGGGCTTAAGCCTAACCGATGCGTTCACAGGCGACGACGAAGCGGGTAGGCTGGAGGAAGCGAATCGACTGTGCGGCTGGGGGTGGTGAAGATGGCGAACCGGGCCTGGATCGAGATCATTGCGGACGAAGACGCCGAGGGGCAGCTACGGGAACTCTACGACCAGGAGCGGGACCGGCGCACCGGCAAGGTCGACAATATCATGGCCATCCACAGCCTGAACCCGGATACACTCCGCGCCCATGCAGACCTCTATCACACCGTCATGCACGGCAAGTCCGGGTTGAGTTTTGCTGAACGCGAGATGATCGGGGTCGTCGTCTCGGCGCTCAACAAGTGCCACTACTGAGTCGTCCATCACTCGGCCGGTCTTGGCCGTCTCACACGCAACCCGGACCTTGCCGGGGAACTGATTGACGATTTCCACACAGCGGCGATTGACGACCGGCAGCGGACCATGCTCGTCTATGTCGAGAAGCTGACGCTCGAACCGTGGAACATGGTCGAAGCTGACGTGGTCAGGTTACGCGAGGTCGGGTTCAGCGACACCGACATTCTCGATATCAATCAGGTCACGGCCTACTACGCTTATGTGAACCGCACGGCTGACGGGCTCGGTATCGGGCTCGAAGATTGAGCCGCTACGTACGCGGTCGATGGCGCGCGTACCGCCTGGTTTCAGTGGAGCGCTGTCCCCTCCGGCGCCGTCGTGATAACGAGATTCCTTGCGAACGCTCGCCATCCAAGATGGTGAGATGTCCTTACCATCGCGGTTCGGCGGATGTCGTCCTGTCGACGCCGTAGAATGGATGGTCCCGCGACCGTGGGCCTGCGGGAGACAATCGATATCCGGGAAGGATGAGACATTTGCCTGCACCAGTCCGCGTCGTCCTCGGAGCGGCGCTCACGCTCGTTATCGCGGTGCTGGCAGTTCTGCCACCGATTCTGCATTTCATCACTGGGCCGGTTGCGCCAGCCATCGGCGGGTTTATCGCCGGCAAGCAGCTGAAGCTCAATGACCGCGAAGCCGCCTTCATGGGTGTACTCCTGGCGCTCGCCGCCGGTGTGCCGGCCTTCATCGTTATGGATCGCTTGATCGCCAACGACACGTTCGCGCTCGTCGCGGCAATTGCCGGCGCAATCTGGACCGGCGGGCTGGCGACGGTGGCTGCCTGGTTTGCCGGCAGCGACGAAGAAACCGTCCCAGATACACCGGCGCATAGCCCGGATTAATCAGGTTTCAGGTTGCTCTCAGGTTCGATGGGTACGATCGTCCTGTGTGAGCGAGATTTCGCTCGTGTGCAGCCCGGGGAACGGGAACTGATACTGGTCGCCAGGGGTGGTGACAAAACAGTCTGAACTTTCCGTAACCATGGATGCTGTCTTCGACTTTTCCACCCGGAAGGGGCGTCGGACAGTGTTGAAACGTGTGACACAGCCCACCGAAGCCGGCCGTCTCGATGGTACGGTTGATGAGGGCAAGCTTGTTGCCGCAGCGCAGGCGGATCCGAAGGAGTTCGGAGCGCTCTACGAACTGTATGTCGACCGAGTCTACCGGTACGCATACCGTCGCGTGGGCACTCATCACGACGCCGAGGATGTGACCGCGCAGACGTTTCAGCAAGCACTGGCGGCGCTGCCCAAGTATGAGTGGCGTGGACTTCCCTTTGGCGCGTGGTTGTTTCGGATCGCGGCGAATGTCATCAACCGCCGCGGCCGCACCGGCAGCCGGGAATTTCCAGTCGAGGACGTATCCGTATTCAGGCCCCAGGAGCTTTCAGACGACGACCCTGTCGATTACGTCGCGCGTGACGAACAATCCGAGGAGCTCAACGCCCTGGTGCAGACGCTCCCTCCGGATCAGCAGCGCGTCTTGATTCTGAAGTTCTCGCATGGCCTGAAGAACCGGGAGATCGGCGATCTGATGGGACGCTCCGAAGGAGCGGTCAAGCAACTTGTCCATCGGGCGCTGGTCAACCTGCGAGCGAGGTTCAAAGAAGGTTATGCCGTCTGACGGGCAAGATCAGACTTCACACCAGGCAGACCGCCTGAGCCGGAAAATCGACCGCCTACAATCTGGACAGCCCTCGCCGGTGCATGACGGCGATACTGAAGATCTGGCCGATCTCGCCCGGTTGCTCATGGAGCAGCTCGACAAGGATCAGCCCGACCCCGAATTTCGCGCCCAGCTCAAGCGTGACCTCGTTGATCCAGGTCCTCGGCTCGTCACCCTCCGGCCCCGCACCGGCCCGCGCCGCTATCCGGTGCCGGCTCTATTTGGAGCGCTCACCGTCGTCCTCGTGGCGAGCGCGGTGACCGGTTGGATGGCATTCTCCGGCGACAACGCGCGTTCGGAAGCCGCGGTAAATCAGGTCGCGCGCTTCGCAACGGTGGCCCCGACGACGACCGCCTCGGGCGCGTTGGTGTCGGCGACCGCCGTCGGCATCGAACCCGCCGTGCGCGGCGTGGACGCCGATAGCGCATCCAGCGCCGGCGCTGACGACGAGGCGGCTCAAGAGGGCGCGTTCCAGTCGCAGCAGGGGCAGACCCAAACGTCCGCCGTGGACGTGCAACGCGCCGTCGTCGAGCTGCCGCCGGTCGACTCGCGGCACGTCGAGCTCGGCGCGCTTGCGACCGTCGCTGCCCCGTCGATAGACGCTTCCCTCGACGTTACCTATAGCCAGTCAATCGACCCCGCGTCGATCAGCCTCGACCGTAGCGGGACCGCCTATCGCTTCTCGTCGCCTTATGTCCACCCTGATCTAATCCTGCGGAGCGTTTCCGAGTTCCTCGGCATCGAGGCCCAGATCGACACCCGCGAGCGTGGCGGCAAGACGATCTATGCTCTGACATCAGGCGAAGGCTCGATCAATTTCACCTGGTCGCCCGAGAGCGGCGCGTTCTCCTGCACCTTGCCCGAGCCCTATTCGGCCGGTGACATCGAGGACTTGACTGACGCGGCCGTCGACTGGCTGCGTGAGTTCGGCATTCCGGTCGGCAACAGCGATGTCCACCCGGTGCTCCAGACGAACGATAACGGCCAGCGTTTCATCCACGTCCCGCTCGGCGACCGCAGCTTGCCGAACCCGGCTGTCGGCCATCCAATGACGATCACGCTGGTGCTCGACGACGAGGACCGGATCGTCAGCATTTCCGGCTATTGGCTTGAGGTGACCGATTCGAGCGATGTCGCGCTGGTGACGGCCGAGCAGGCCTGGCAGCAGGTCCAGGCGGGCGGCGGCTACTGGCCGCAGAGTTCGGCGCCCCGTGAGGCTGGCGAGTTCGTCGCCGAGCACTTCGAGGTGAGCTATATGCTGACCTCCGCCGCCGGCCCGAAGCACGGCCTGGCGCTCCAGCCGGTCATCGCCATCTCCGGCAGCTTCTTCCCCGAAGACGGCTCCGCCTCTTACTCGACGACCGTTTACGTCCAGGGCGTCTCGGCGCTGTAATCGGACCCGCAACAGTCCATTGGGCCACGTAGGGCCGGGGCTCATCCCCGGCCTCTTTCGTTCTGGCGCAACAGCGGCCGGGGACGAGCCCCGGCCCTACGAGTCACGGTGATCTTAGTCCGCCGCGAGTTCCGGGGCGTCGGTATCGGCGCCGGCCCAGGCGGTGCGCGCATTCTCACGGCTGGTTGTCGCGGCGGTTGCGTCGCCGGTCGCCTGCTGGGCCTCGGCAAGCCAGAAGAAGTCGCGCGCCGAGTGGCGGTGTTCGAGCCGCTGGCGCAACATGTTCTCAGCACGCTCGTACATCTCGGCGTTGAGATAGGCCTGGAGCAGCGTCTCATCGAAGACCTGCCGTTGGGCCTGGCTGCCGCCGGCGCGAACCATCTGCGGCGCGACCGGCTCGATCAGCTTCACGGTTTCGTCGTAGTCGCCGCGGGCGAAGGCTTCGATGCCGCGCACCAGTGGCAGCGTCACTTCCGCGTCCATCGCGTTCCCGCGCTCCGCCCGGCGCTTGAGACGGCTGGTCATCTCGTCCAGCGTCGTCGTATCGCCGGTCGCGGCGAGGGCTAGCGCGGCGTGCATGTCCTGCCAGGCGAAGCTGCCGGCGTGGTAGGCGTCGCGCGAGAACTTCGCCACCTCGGCCCACTCCTCTTCCGGCACGGCGTAACCGTAGAGCCGGAAGCGCCAGAGCAACGACGTTGCGTCGGCGAGCGGCGGGCCGAGACCGCCAGCCTGCTCAAGGACGCTCGGGCGAATCGTCTGGCGGTAGATCTCGTGGGCGCGTTTGTAGCGTCCCTGGGTGAGCTCGAACAGCGCCAGGTGCCAGTTGAGGTGCGAGAAGAACGGCGCGCGGGCGTCGTAGTCGTCGACCCACTGGGCGATGAACTCGATGCCGCCAGTGTAGTCGGCTGTCTCATAGAAGCAGTGGGCCATGTTGTGGGAGGCATTGCCGTTGCGTGGGTTGCCCCGCAGCGAGGCTTCGGCGTAGTGGCGTGACTCGTCAAAGCGGTCGAGCTCGTGGAGATAGAACGACCGCGTGCCGGTGTAGAACCACTCGTCGCCGTAGGCGTCCTCGATGGACTCCAGCAGGCCGAGCGTCCGGGCGTTGCGCTCGCGGTCGCCGCTGCCGAAGTTGAGATAGGTGTATTGCTGGAGGATGTTCGCGTCGCCGGGGAACTCGTCGAGGTGCTCGTCGGTGAGCTGCATCGCTCGTGGCGCGCGCCCAACGATCATCTCAGTCGCCGTTTCGATGTGGCTGCGCTCGCGGCGCGTCAGCCCGTTGGCCAGCTCGCGTGCCCTGGTCGCGTTGGTCCGGGCGTCTTCGAAGCGGCGCTGGCGCAGGTCGATGCCGGCCAACGCGGCGTAGGCCATTGCGAAGCCTTCATCTTCAGCGACGGCGCTCCGCAGGCTCTGCTCGGCGCCGAGATTGCCCGAGAGGATACGGTCCATGCCGTCGACATAGAGCTCGACGGCGGCCTGGGACGTTGTCGTCAACGGCAGTCCGAAACGGTCCGTCTTTTCTTTCTGGTAGTCCATGCTTGCGCTCCGCTCGAGGTGTGCGAACGATGTTGCGGCTTCGAGCCTAGGCGGCGGCACGCCCTGGTGTCAATCTGGCGTTGCACGCAAATGGAAACGAGGAGCGGGCCGACGCCCACTCCTCGTTCATCATTCCTTACGGTCACCGTCGCGGCTAGCGCGTCCGGCCAGGAATCGTGATCTCGACCGGTACCGTGATCAGTCCGGGTGCGTCCGGTGGTCCGAGCAGCACGACGCCGTTGTAAACGCCGGCCGGCCGTCCCGCGAGATCCCAGCTCACGGTGATCTCCTTCGTCCCACCGGCATCGAGCGCGCCCGATTGGGCTGTCGCGTCGATGTCGGTGCCCTGGACGGCGTTGATCGTCAGCTCGAAGGTGTCGCTGCCGCCGGTCACTGCCCAGCCATGGACCTCAATCGTGTACGTGCCGTCGGCCGGGAAACGGATCGTGACGAACTCCTCGTCGGATGCCGTGGCCGAGGAGGCCAGCAACGAGCCGTCTGGGCCGTAGACGTAGAGGTCGATGTCCGAGCTCGCGCCGGTGCAGCAAGTGTTAACCGTCAGCTCCGCGCCGTTGGTCAGCGTGACCTGGCGTGAGAACGACGCCGTTGATGGATCGTTGGGGTCGTCCTGGAGGATCGTCTCAGTCGTCGTCTCCGGCGAGCTGACGCCGTAGCCCGACGCGACGAGCCCCTCGAAGCCCAGCTCACTGTAGACGCTGAGCGTCGCCGTTCCTGAGCGCCCGGTGCCTTCAACGACGCCCGGCGCGACGTCGATCATGCCGACATAGCCGTGGAAGGGCTCGTTGTGCATTGAGCCGTCGACCTTGACCTGGTGCAGGTAGATCCCCTGGAGCCCTTCTTCGACTGGCGCAGCGACGATCTCGCGCGGTCCGCCGGACGATGTGTCGTAGCCCCAGCGGCCGCTGCCCTGATAGAGGTTCGGGCTGCCGCCGGCAAGCTCCAGCGTGTACGGACCGAAGATGCCGCTCGGGTTGAAGTCGCCGATGGCGGGGCCGTAGATGAGCGTGTCGATGTCAGTTCCCGCGCCCGACCAGTGGTTGTCGACCACGAGGTAGGGCGTGCCGTTGTCCGGGTGGTTGAGCACCCGGCGCGGGATCTCAAGATCCGCCCCGTCGAGGTCGGTCCAGAAGAAGCGCCAGTCGCCGGACTCGGCGCGCCAGCTGTAGTCGGTATAGCCGAACATGTGGCCGTTGTCGTAGAGCGTGTTGGCCGGCGCGTTGCCGCCGAACTCGAACGAGGTGTCGTTGGCGGCGACGGCCACGGTGATCGGGATCAGCTGCATGTTGACGTTGCCGTCGATCATCAGCCCGCCCTCATACATGCCGTAGGGCGTGTCCTCGGGCACTGTGATCGTGGCAGTCAGATTCGTCGTTCCGCCGCCCGGCACGGTGATCTGCTCGAAGGGCGCGCCACGCCGGCGTCCGCCGACGTCGACCCAGTCCCACGGCGTCCACTGCCAGTAGCTGACCTCAACCTCCAGGTGGGTCACCGCGACGTTGGTTATCTTGTCCCGGTGCCGGAAGGTCAGCAGCAAACCGTCGTCCATCCGGTCGAGTGGATTGGCCATGCGCGCCTGCTGGGTCGGCCCCATGTTGTAGCCGTAGCTGACGCGGATGTGCTCGTTGGCATCCATCTCGCCGAGATCGACCTTGCCGTTGCCGTTGGAGTCGACCCAGAAGCGGTTGTCGCCGTCGAGGTCGGTCCAGTTCTGGAGGTGTACCCGCCAGTTGCTGAAGGGCTCGCTCAGGTCGTTGTTCGGGTCAAACTCGTCGTAAGGGATCGTGACCCGGACCATCAGCAGATCGGTCCCGTTGGGGATATCCTGGTCGATCTGCCAAGCATAGTCCGGCGTCGTGAAGTTGCCGTGATCTTCGAACTGCCGGTTCGAGGTGAAGGAGTAGTCGTGCGTGCCAATCTGGGTGAGCCGCATTGGCTGGATGTCGATGCGGTCCGTGCCACCGCCAGCACTCTGGAAGGCGAAGGTCTGGGTGTCCGACGCACCCGGCTCAATGATGTGGCCGAAGGCCGGAAAGTCATCGCCGCGGTAGTCGCCGACGGTCCACTCGGACGGCGTCACCCATGAGCCGCCGTTGCCGGCTGCGATATCAGTGCCGTAGTCGGCGTTGACCAGGCCCGCGCCCTGCGTCCAGGCGTCATGGTCGGTGTTGCTGGATGAGCTCATCAGCAGTTCTTTGGCCTCGTCGAAGGTCGGCCAGGAGCCGGTGCGCTCGAACCAGGCCTGGAAGATCAGCGCCAGGTTGCCGGCCGCGACCGGCGCGGCCATCGATGTGCCGCCGAACTGACCCGTCGCAATCGAGCCGTCGAGAATCTCGTTGAGTGCCACATCGCCGGTGCCGAACGCGCCGGTTGCAATGACATCAACGCCGGTCTGACCCGGGACCGCGCCGGGACCGCGATTCGACCAGGACATGGCGTCGCCGCCGATGATCTGATCCTCCGAGGCAATCGCTTCAAACTGACCGATGGAGCCATAGAGCGTCGACGCGCCGACGGAGATGCCGCTGGACGGCGATGGCGGTGAGGTCGTGCCGTAGCCGGCCGCGCCGTTGCCGGTCGAGAAGAGCTGCGTCGTATACATGCCGGCGGCGCGGTTGATTGCGTCGATCAGCTGCGACTGCTCATCCCAGCCATCATTGTCGGTGCCGCTGGAGCCCCAGGAGTTACTGATGATCTGGACTTCATCGCCGGTGAGCGGTGTGCCGTCATAGCCAAAGACGCCAAAGAGCGTTGCGTCCTCGACGAAGGCCGAGGCGTAGAAGTCGCCGTTCTGGGTGGACTTGACGTCACGTCCCGGTCCGACGACGAGTCCCTGGCCGTTGGCCTGTGGCGGACCGTTCGGGCCGGCGATGGTGCTGCCGCTGACGACGCCCTGGCCGGTCGCGACAGACGTCGTGCCCATGCCGTGGTTGCCGCCCGGGCTGCCGAGGGAATCCATGACGTGGAAGGCGACGAGGTCGCCCGCGCCGAAGACGGCCGGGCCCCAGAGCCAGTCCATCGCTGGGATCGGATTCGCGCCGTCGGCGACGAAGTAGACGAGGCCGCCGGAGACGTCGTTCAGGCCGTCATTGTTGTAGTCGAGACAGGCCGCTTCCTGGGAGCTGAAGTCGCGCGGCAGACGCGCCGGCGTGTCGTCCGAGAAGTCGAAGTTGTAGTTGATGTCGACATAGACTGTGTCGTAGACGCCGGGCGTGTTCTCATCGACGACGAGAATCGCCGCCCGCTCTCCGCCGACGGCCCCGCCGCTGCCGAACGCGCCGCTGAGGATGGCAGCGTTGGCGGCGAGAGTGTTATCTGGGTGCGAGCCGTAGTGGTAGGTGCCGCTCAGACTCGTGCCGGTCGTCTGATAGGTGTGGCTCGAGCTCGCGCCAAGCGGCATGTAGCCGAACGACGCGCCCGAGGCTGTCGCCCGTGTGTCGGCGTAGTCGGTCTGGCCGGTGGCGAAGAAGTTGGTGCCGAATTGCAGGTCGTTGCTGAGCAGCAGCATCGAGTAGGAGTCGAACATCATCGGCAAGCCATAGTAGGGCGAGTTGCCGTCGCTGACGTAGGCCCAGGTGCCGTGGAGGTCCGGGTGGCAGTAGTCCGCGCCGGAGTCGTTCGACATGTAGACGACGCCATTGCCGGTGTAGCCCTTGTCCCAGGCCTGTTGCGAGCCGTGGATCGCCTGACCGGTGTGAAACCAGCCTTCCGGCGCCGGACCGGGGCCGGGCTCGGTGCTGATCTGTGGGCTGATGTTCTCATTGAGAATACCTGGCGCGTCCGAGTCCGCCGGCTTCGGCACATCGAAGATCGACTTCGGCAGCTGGAGCTGATAGACAGCATTGTCCGATGCGATCTTGACGATCTCGGCCGGGGTGGCATAGCCGATGATGCCGACGATGCCGGTCCCGAGGTCCGGCCGGGCGAACCAGCGGCTGGTGTAGGCGTCGAGATTGACCCCGGTGGCCGCGTGGCCGACGAACCAGATATCGCTGCTGGCCGGCGCATCTTCGAGCTCGGCGGCGAGATCCTCGTGAATCTTCTGGGTCGCGTCGTCCGCGCCCGTGCGAATCTCCCCTGGCGCGGGTCCGCCTGCCGGCTGTGCTGTCACGGTCGCTGGTAGCAGCAGCGTCAGCGTGAGCAGGACAACGAGCGAACGCCGGAATAATCCTCGCATCGCCAGTACCTCCCTGATGAATTTGACTGATCGTGCCGTGGACGTCCCCATTTGCGTCCTCACCGTTGATGATGGCACCTTGGCCCGTACTATACGCCATCGACTAACTTTGTGGAAGTTTCCGTACATGATGGGGATGAGGACGCCGTGGTTGCTGTTTGGTCATAGAGTGCGAGATCGCGCGTTGATTCAACGATCATTTGCGGCCGCGAGCTACGCACCCTGTCGTGCAATACATTTGAAGGCTGGATTGGCCGCACAATCACGGCAGGCACTCTAGACCAATTGTCCAACGGTGGGCCGTCGCTCGCGATGAGATCGCCGGCGATGTCGTAGGAGTCGGCCATCTCCACCATGCCTGCATCGAGATCGGCGTCGGACCGGAGGAATCTGCCTGTTTCTTCCACCACACGCCGCCGAGCAGCATCCTTGACGCAGGTCCCGCTTCGAACCTGGTATCCCGAGGAAGGCTTTGCGCCCGAGGGATCTTCGATCGCCAGCGCCACGCATCGCAGATGACTGCCGCAATCGCTACCGCGCGGTCGATCACCGTCTGCTGCTCCGGCATGTGACACGCTCGCGACAAGATCCCTTCTGCGTCGGGATGCCACGGTTGTTGCGATGGCGTCTACTGCAAGGCGGTGCTTGCCGCCGGCTTTCGAGCGCACCGCTAGCGCACGCTTTACCTCGATGCGCGAAGGTTGTGGCGAAACGCTGCCGTTGCGGGAAGTGGCCAACCTCCTGACGGGGCCTCGGAAATTGCCGGGTATGGCATCCTTCAGCGGTTAGGGCGCGATTGCAACTGGAGTGGGCAGATCGGGATGGCACGACGGAAGATTCAACTCAAGAACGACCGGCAGATCAAGAAGCTGCGGGCCGCCGGCAAACTGGTCGCGGACACCTTCGCGATGATCGAGCCGCATATCCAGCCTGGCGTCACGACCGGCGAGCTCGACGAGCTCATCGAGGACTTCATCCGCTCGCACGGCGCGGAGCCTTCCTTCAAGGGCTATAACGGCTTCACCGGTAGCACCTGCGTCGCGGTCAATGACGTCGTCGTCCACGGCATCCCCGGCGATCTGGCGCTCCAGGCAGGCGACATCATCGGGGTCGATATCGGCGCGCGGCTCGATGGCTGGCACGGTGACGCGACGATCACCTTCCCGGTTGGCGAGATCGACGCGGAGTCCCAGCGCCTGATGGATGTCTGCCTCGCGTCGCTCGACGCCGGGATCGAGACGGCCCAGGTTGGCACACGCCTTTCTGATATTTCAGCCGTTATCCAGCAGATTGTCGAAGAAGCCGGCTTCAACGTCGTCCGCAACCTCTTCGCCCATGGCGTTGGCCGCAACCTCCACGAAGCGCCCAGCTTCCCGCACTATGGCGAGTCCGGACGCGGGCCTGAGCTCAAAGAGGGCATGGTCTTTACGATCGAGCCAATGATCGTCGCCGGCTCGGAAGACGTCGATCTCCTCGACGATGGCTGGACGATCGTGACCGTCGATGGCGCGCGCTCGGCGCAGTTCGAACACACCATCGCGATTACAAAGGACGGGCCGCTCGTCCTTACCGCCCCCTAAGCCACACAGATTTTCACCTGCCCCCTGGGCATCTCGGTTCCAAGTCGCGACTTTCCAACCCGGCGTAGGGCGTTGCCGGGGGCGTACCAGGGCGAAGTTGAGGCGCTGCAAAGACGGCCTGGAAGGGCTGTATCCCAACTTGTGCCCGGCGTGACTACCCGACATCTTCCCGCCGGAACTGGCGTGGTTCTAGTATCAACATCAAGGAGCTTTCCTAGAGAGTTGAGGGCATGTGTCCAAATTAGATGCTGTCTTCGTTTCGTTCCACTTCCTGGCCCCGCAGCGACCCTGCGAAACACTGGTTGATGCCCATCAGGCCTTGCTGGACCGGCTGCCGGGGTTGGAGTCAGCTGTGGCCCTCGGAAACCGCGCGGAACTGGCTTACCTACTGACCTTCAGCAACCAGCGGCATATCGATGCCTACTTCGCCGCGCCGGAATTCGAGCAATTGTCGAACCAGCCAGGTTGCAACGATGTCTTCATCAAGACCTTCAGCATCCTGCCGGATCATCTCGAGCGGGTCGCACAAGTGGACGTCCAGACCGATGGCTTGCTCGACTCGGACGCCGCAACCGCTATTTGAGCGTGTGTTGCATACCTACGGGAGCTCGTTGATATGACTCGATCAGACGGTACGCAGACCTACCTCACTCAGTATTTCGCGGACATGGCCAACTGGCACGCTGACGATGCAGCTCGCGCTACTGATCGTTGCGGGCTATCGACCGCAGCGTTCTTGGAGGCGATGGCCGAGCATGTACGGGAGCTGCGCGCGGACGATCTGCGCCTGGTCGCGCTTGGGCGGCTCACCGGGTTTAGCGACGAACTCGGGTTTTCACCCGGCCCGCGTGTCAGCGCCGCGCTTGCCGATGTCGGACATTTCATCGATGGATCGCCAGAGCCGTTCCTCGAGTACCTGGTGCATGCTGCACTCGATGACCAGCTCGACGAGAACCCACATGCGACCGCAGTTCTCGTCGAGAGTGTCGAGGCCCGGTTCGATCCGGCGCGCTAAGTCCTAATCGCCCTCCGGCAGGTAGTCAGTCGTGAAGACGTCGTCGATGTCGACCTCAGCCTCCAGCAAGCCGTACTCCAGCAGGAATGCTTCCATCGCTTCCCAATCGGCCGGGTCGCCGGATCCGAGCTCTTCGCCGTCCAGCGCCTCCCAGAGCGGGATCGTCGCCTGGAGCACCTGCAGGGCGCTTGCCTCCTGCTCGGCGTCGGTCAAGGTCGGCACATAGTCCTTGGCGATCTCGACCGTCTCCTCGGGGTTGTCGATCGCGTACTGCACGCCGCGCAGGGTTGCCTCAATCATCGCTCGAACGAGATCGGGCTCGTCGTCGAGGTACTCGTCAGTGACGACGAGGCCGTTGGCAACAAGCGGGCTGACGTCATCGACCGAGAAGGTGCGGACGGGTGTCCCGGCGCTCTCGATCTGAATTGGCTCGTTGTTGATATAGCCCATTACGGCGTCGACATGACCGGCGAGCAGGGCCGTCGCCTGGGTGAAGCCGATGCTCTCGACGTTGATGTCGTCGGCCGTCATGCCAGCGGAGTCGAGCAACGCCAGCAGGCCAATCCAGTTCGCGCCATACTCACCCGGCACGCCGACGGTCTTGCCGGCGAGATCCTCGATGGCTTCGATGTCGGAATCAGCAGGCACGATCAGCGCCACCGGATACTCCCGGTAGACCACGGCGGTATAGACGACCTCGACGTCGCGTGCCCGCACCTGGATAACCTCGTCACCGGACGCCATCAGCAGATCCTCCTGGCCGGCGACGAGCGGGCCGAACTGGTCCGCGCCGACGGCGTGGTGGTTCAGTTCCACTTCCAGCCCGGCCTCCTCGTAGTAGCCGAGCGAGTCGGCGACGTAGAACGGCGCGAACTGGATGTTCGGCACGAAGGTCAGGCCGATGGTGACGGCTTGCGGTTCACTATCCCCGCTATCGTCATCATCGCCACAGGCGGCGAGCGCCAACGGAACAATCAGGAGCAAGAGCAGAGCCAGGTAGCGGTTTGGTGTCAGTTTCACAGTCCGAGCTTCCGAATCAAGATACGTTCCAATCCCCAGGCGCAATAGTAGAGCGCCATCGCCAACAACATCAGCATCACAATCGTGGCGAAGACGAGCGGGGTGTCGAAGTTGCCCCGCGCGATCTCCAGCAACCCGCCCAGGCCGCGGTCGCCCAACACGAATTCGCCGACAATCGCCCCGGTGACCGAGAGGGTCAGGCTTGTCCGCATACCGGCCAGCAGGACCGGCAACGCCAGCGGCATCTCGATGTAGCGAGCCATCGGCCAGAAGCCGGCGCCGTCGACGCGGGCGGCGGCGATCACCTCGCGGTCGACGTTGGCGATGCCGACGGCGGTGTTGATCACCATTGGAAAGAAGACGATCAGCGCGCAGAGGACGACGATCGGCCGGAGGCCATAGCCCAGCCAGAGCGTCAGGATCGGCGCGAGGGCCACCGCCGGGAGCGCCTGGCTCGCCGCCAGGTAGGGCTGAATTGCCGTCGCGATCCAGCGGCTACGGGCGAGACCGTAGCCAAGCGGGAGCGCCACCAGCGCGCCCAACGTGAACCCGATCAGGCTCTCCTGTAGCGTCGTCCGTGAGTAGCGCCAGAACAGCCCGCTCTCAAGACCCCGCCAGAAGGCGCGCGCCACTGTGGCAGGCGAGGGCAGGAGGAAATCCGCAACCGAATCCGTCATCACAACCATTTGCCAGCCGGCCAGGAAGAGCAGGCCCAGCAGCAGCGACGGCAGGAGCCGTAGCGGGTGACGGACGAGCATCCCAAGGGACATCGCCGGACGCGCCAATTGTGTCGTTGGCTCTGCGCTACCGCGTGACGGCGCGTACTCGGCCGGAAGGTCCGCGTTCATTTCCCTCACGCTCCCGGCCGCCGTCTTGCTGGACCGGATCGAGACATGCTGTCGTGACGGCCGTAGTCGGTCGCTGAAGCGCGCGCCGGCCAGGACATCGCCGAGAATCCTATCCAACCAGCTATCCCGCTCATGCCAGGCTCATCTAGTGCGTCGCTCCAGCGCCTGGCGGCTCGCCG
This sequence comes from Chloroflexia bacterium, assembly GCA_030431755.1. GTDB lineage: Bacteria > Chloroflexota > Chloroflexia > Thermomicrobiales > CFX8 > JAUIIK01. Next base: position 21,351 of record JAUIIK010000016.1, on the reverse strand, counting down.
ACCGCAGCCGCCGCCGGAACTCGATCAAGTCCGACGGAGTGTCCAGATCGAAGCTCAGGCCAGCCCTCGTTATCTCGCGCACCTCCTGCCCGGCACGTTGAGCCGAGATGATGTGGCGGGCATAGCTGCCTGCGCCAAAGCGCAGTTCGATTGGCGCGGTACGGCGTAGCACGATCGCGTTCGTTCCCTCTCCCCGGCGGTCCGGCGCGATGGCGAAGACCCCGTCGACACTGGCCTCGATCAGGGCTTCGAGATCGCTGGCCGTCACAAAGGCCAGATCCCCATGCAGGGCGACAACGTTCTCCGCCCCAAACCGGGCCGCGGCCTCGACACCTGCCGTGATCGCCGCGTTTACCCCGTCGTCTGGCTCTAACGCCACAACCGCGCCCTGCATTTCCGCAACGGCCCGCACACGTTCGTCGGAGGTGACGACGATGATCCGCTCGACGTGACAGATCGTGCCGAGAACTTCAAGCTCGCGTGCCAGGAGCCGCAGGACGAGCCGCTTGCGTTCGGCTGGATTGAGGCGCGCGGAGAGCCGCTGCTTGGCCCCACTTAGTCCTTTAACTGGAATAACGGCGGTAACGCTCATCCGGCGCGTGCAAGGCGTTGGCTGCGGCCGACCTCAAGAGTAAACGCCGCTAGCGCTCGCCGGTCGGCGTCGCTTTGCATCAGCGTGTCGGTCACGGCGACAGTCATCCCGAGCGCTTCGACGTCGCCGGCAAGATTCTTGTCAACGGTGTCGATCACCATGACATCGACGAACTCCCGGTAGTAGGCGGCGACGCCGGCCGCCGAGACGTCGTGGCCGAGCGAGGCCAGCATCTGCGCGGCGGGACCCTTGACCGCTGCGCCGCCGATGATCGGGCTGACGGCGACGACTGGCGCCGGCGACGCGAGCATTCGCTCCCGCAGCCCCGGTACCGCGAGAATCGGGTCGACGCTGACGAAGGGGTTCGAGGGGCAGATGACGATCACGTCGGCGCTGTCGAGTGCCGCGCCTACCGGTTCCGGGAGCCGGGCAGCATCTATCCCGTCAAATTCGATCCGATGGACGTCGTCGCCATGCCGGCGGCGGACGAAGTACTCCTGGAAGTCGAGTAGACCCGCGTCCGTCGCGAGTTTCGTCGCGACCGGGTCATCTGTCATCGGCAGGAGCCTGGCGTTGATGCCGAGCCCCTGGGCGAGGTCGCCCATGATCTCCGATAGGCTGTCGCCGTTGCGGAGCCGCTCGGTGCGGAGGATGTGGGTCGCCAGGTCTTTGTCGCCGAGCATGAACCAGGTTTCGATGCCGTACTCGCCCAGCATCTCGTGGGTTATGAGGGTGTCGCCGGCCACGCCCCAGCCGGTTTCCGGGTTGGCGAGGCCGCCGAGCGTATAGAGCACGGTGTCGAGGTCCGGCGAGATATGCAACCCGTAAAGCGTGAAATCGTCGCCGGTGTTGACGACGACTGAGAGCCGCTCGCCAAGCCCTGTCAGCGCTAACCCGTGTGCCAGCTTCGCGCCGCCGACGCCGCCCGCCAGCGCGACGACGCGCGGAGAGTCGTCGCCGGCGCTCACCGCGAGCGTTCCATGACCAGGACCTCGATCGGCTCCGGCAGGTCGTCGCCGGTCAGATCGATTTCGCTGCTGCCCAACAACCGGATGTTGTCTTTGTCTGCGACGAACTCATCAACGGTGATGAAGGGCAGGTCGATATCTTCAGTCTTGAAGTGGCAGGGCACGAAGATGTTGGGCTGCACCTCTTCGGCCAGCTTCCAGATCAGCTCCGGCTCCAGCGTGAAACCTCCGCCAATCGGCGCGATCATCAGGTTCACGCCTGTGAGCATGGCGATCTGCGACGCTTCCAGCTCGCAGCCCTGGTCGCCGAGGTGGGCGATGCGGACGCCGTCGACCTCGAAGACGAAGATCGTGTTCGGGCCGCGCTCCGCGCCCTCTGCTTTGTCGTGGTAGCTGCCGATGCCGAGGAAGGGCATCCCCCGCACTGCCTGCGTCCCGACTCCCTGGACAACGCGATGGTCGCCCGGCACGGCGTCGATGTTGGCATGGTCGCCGTGGTTGTGGGTCACCAGCACGATGTCGGCCTCGTCAAAGGTCGCGTCGTAGCGGATGCGCTCGGTGTGCTCGAACGGGTCGATGACAATGCGGGTGCCGTCGCTGGCTTCGATGTAGAAGGCCGACTGGGCGTAGAATTTCAGTTTCAACTCATGCTCTCCTTTGTGGCGCATGTCGCAACGTGGTCGTTGAGACTATCCTACACGCGCTCGCGTGACGACCGTTGTCACCGCTCGGGCATTTGCCGTGCCATTGCCACCGTGGCGGTACCTGCCACGACGTGCGGGCTGTGAATGGTGGACTCCGGCGGGCGGACATCGGGATAGGATGCGGTGGAGAACGCGATTTGTGTTCAATAGGTTTGTATGACGACGCGTCAGCGCGGAAGTTGTGAGAGACAGGTATCACCTACGCTAAACCCCGTCCAATGATCATTGGACGGGGTACATCATGAAGTACCTGGTTACTTATCGGAGGCACGGGGCGCGCTGAAGTCCAGCGCTGGATCTGGCGTTGTTGGCTGACCGCGTGCATGCTGCAGCACGGTCAGCTGGGAAGCCTTCAGATGCTAGTCGAGCGCAGCTGTCAGGTCCCTGACCGCCGAGCGGGACTCAATGTTGATGAGTCCCAGATTTGCGCTTGAGCCGGCCAGGACTGAGAGGACCGCTGTTTCCCCAACTGAGTAGAGCGTGTTGAGCTGCTCGTCGCCGCGCACCGTCATCTCGGCGAAGCCGCCCATTTCCATCATCTGCGATGCGCGCACACCCATGGAAAGCAGTGCGGCACTCATTGCGGCAATGCGCTCAGAGTCCAAGCCGTTCTTGAGTGCGCTGGCGATCATCAGGCCGTCGGAGCCGATGAGTGCTGCGCCTTCTACGTCCGGGTTGTTGCTGGTGAGTCCGTTGATTGCTGAGTCGATGGCCTTCTTGTCTGCCATGTGGATCTGTCTCCTGTCTGTTCTATCGAGGGACCTTCCCTCGATTTACTCTGCGTAACTGAAGCTCGTGGCTTTGTACTGCTGCATCTCATCGCGAACCGTGAGGTTGCGCATGTTCTTCACGAGGTCTTCAGACAAGCCCGCAACGCTAATGAGTGCTTCGACTGTGCCGGCGGTGAATCCTTCGCCGATCAGTCCTGCAACCATTGATGTGATGCGGTTGAACGATTCGATGGTGCGCTCGGCTTCCGCGGTGTCTTCGATCATTTCGGCGAGCGCGTCGCCTACGGCTGTCTGTACGAAACTCATCATGCCGAGGGTGTACGTGTTCTTGACGCCGCGAAGAATGTGGAGGTATCCAACATACACCTGATGACGCCAGAATTCTTCATTCAGGTCACCACTCGTGAGTGACAGGAACCAGGCTGTCACACGCGGTTTGTTGTCCGCGATTTCGCCGTCACGGAAGACGGCGGCAGCGTCTGGGTAGGAGGTTAGCCGTTCGTAGAAGCCATCGATGATCGCCGGCGCCATCTCCTCGAACACTGCACGATGCTTCTGAAGTTGCGCCGCATCGTCATCAGTAAATCCGCCGAGCTGCGTCAGCGCGCTATACGCCTCTTGGAATTCCATTTCGTATCACTTCCTTCTCACTTCCTGGTTGCCGTGCCTTCGCTGCCGGTCCACAGACCGTTGTTGATTCTGGGTAGCTGGGCTCCTTTCGTGGCGCAAGAATGAAACGACTTACATTGCTGCGGCTTCCACTTGCGCGAGCAATGCGAGGACCACATCTATACACTGACCGGTATCGCGGGCATCGAGCGGGATCAGGTTGAAGATATCGGTGCCGATTCCCTCCGCGATTTCGCCGAGATCACACGATTGTGTGAGATCGGTCTTCGTGACGCCGATGACATGCGGTCGAGGGTGCTGGGCAAGCACGAATTCTCGAATCTTCTTCGTTTCGAGGAGATCCTCGGGTTCACTCGCGTTGACTAGAAAGACATAGCCAAAGGCATGCTCGGCAAGCATCTCCCACATAAAGTCGAAGCGTTCCTGGCCTGGTGTTCCGTAAATGTGGAGCACCAGGTCCTCATCAACGGTCAGCTTGCCCATATCCATCGCGACAGTTGTCGTGCGCTTGGTACTCGCAACATGGTCAGTCGCAATGGCGTCGGTTGTGATTGGCGGAATCTCGCTTAGCGATCGAATGAACGTGGTCTTGCCGGCGTTGACGCTTCCAAATGTGACCAAGCGTATAACTTCCAATTGTTCTACTCATTCCTTGCCGTGCGACCATCGATCAAGATGGCCAGTGGCCCGATAAGCTTGCGGCTCGGCGATCCTAAGACGAGGCAAGACTCGTAAGCTTGGTGCGCAACCGCCCCAACCAACTACCGCTCTTCTGCGCTTCCTGCCGGCTCGGCTGTGTCGTTGCTGATGGACTCGCTGCCGCCAGGCCAACCCGTCCTGTGGGTTGTTCAAAGTAGAGATTGCCGAACAGGAGATGGCGCAGAACGATCTCCGTGCAGGCTTCCATTGATAACGTGGGTAGAGCGTGGTGTAGACCTGAAAGTGTTAGTCGCGTTCCCGTCAATGCGCCAACGACGATGTAGTCGCGATGCGTCATTGCTCGTCCGACGGACGGCACGCGGGCAGTACGCAACGGTCGGTTGCGAAGGGTTGTGCTGCGCTGCAGTTGGATAGAGAGTTCCCTCCGCAGACGTGCCGCGTCCGGGTTGCACTCGTCGAGTAGCGGCTGAGCGATCCATTCGCGCGCATCGATCTGCCATCGATTGATTCGTGGAATCGGGTCAATCTGCAGTGTTAGCTCGGCCGTGCCATCGTGCGTAAGTTGTTCGACGAATGCGCGAACGAATTCGGTAGCTGTAGCTAGCGCAATAGATTCAGATTGGAAGGACAGTTGCCCGTGGCGAAATGGGATCGGGCGCATATCGGATCGTGTAGGCGGAAACTCGAGAAAGCCACAGCCCTGCTGCATGGTGTCGAACGCCGCCTTGAGCGCGTAGCGTTCTGACAATTGCCGCTCTGGGCCAAATACCTCAACCAATCCGGTACTCCGATTCTCCTGTTGCGCAATGGGAACCTCAGGCAATATGTGCCCTATGGCATACGCAACCCAAGAGGCCAACCATAAATGCCGAAGACATGCCGCAGCATATAACGCTGACTTGCTCTATCTAGGACATTTGTCATGCGAAGATTCGCATCCGTGCACACGGTAGCAGTCGCAATTGCCAGCACGATAGACCCAAAAGTCCTAGGCTCATCGCGCACGCGCCTGCTGGACTTGTCTATCTAATCTGCCTGGGTGTGGTTCGATCTCCTCTATATGGCTGGTGCTATGGCCTAAATGCCTGGCAATCGGCGCTACGCATGCCTGGATTTTGTTATTAGGCGAAGCTAGCCGTTTCACAATATCAGTGCAGTTGGTAGCCGAGGGTCAGGTCAGCCACGAGCAGCGGCGTGACCGACGGTCACTTTGGCGAGTCTTCCCACAGACCCGAGTCGTTCAGCACTTATGCTTGAAAGGCTGCGGATCGTGCGGGCCGGATCTTCTGCCACGGGTGGCGCATACGTGTGATAGTTCTTCCGAGCCGGGATAGAATCCTGTTGGCATGCAGTGCCATGATCAAGCTTTATGCGAAAGGAAACGCCAGTGGCGCGGAAGACAGCGATGGAGATGGTTGCCGAGGCGCGTGGACAGATCGATAACCTCGACAACGAACAGCTTGCGGCCGAGATCGAGGGCGGCGCGTTGGTCGTCGACATCCGGGAGCAAGTCGAGCGTGAGCAGTCCGGCGCGATTCCAGGCGCGGTCCATGTGCCGCGCGGGCTACTCGAGTTCATCGTTGACCCGGCCAGCCCGATGCACCGCGACGGTTTCGACCTCGACCGGCGTATCGTCCTCCACTGCGCGACCGGCGGCCGTTCGGCGCTGGCGACCATCGCGATGCAGGATCTCGGGTTCACGAACGTAGCCCACCTCGGGCCAGGTTTCACCGGTTGGGCCGCCGATGGCCGTCCGGTCGAGGAGATTGAGCCGATCTGGGATGACAGTAGTAAGTAGGCCGTACCGCGATGAGCGCGACCGGCTCCTGGTCCACGGTCTGCTGCGGCAGGCAAACGGACCAGGACCGGCACCGTCGATCATATTTCTTGGGGATCTTGAGTGGTGGCTTGTAAACGAAGACGATCCGGAGGCGCTGCGGACCTCTCGGCTCTGGTTCGAAGACGACCAACTCATCGCGTTCAGCTGGCCCAACGGCAGATTGCTCGACCTTACTTCACACCCAGAACACCGCGAGCTGGAAGCTGCGATTCTCGACGATTGGATTGCCGGGCAGACAGACCAGGATGTGACGTTGCTGGTCAACGTGCTCGAGAGTGACGCGTCTCGTGTCGATATTCTCAAGGCCCGCGGTTTTGTGGCAAACGAGCGCGGATACAACGTCTGGTCCCAGCCACTCGCTGAAGCGCCGCCAGCCCTGCCGCTCGCTGACGGCTATGCGGTTCGCTCATTCGCGGGTGAGCAGGAGATTGAATCACGGGTTGCCGCCCACCGGAGCGCCTTTCACCCCTCGCAAATGACGGTCGAAAAACACCGCCGGGCGATGGCCTCTCCAATCTACCGGCAGGACCTTGACCTTGTTGCCGTTGCGCCCGATGGGGAGATCGCCTCGTACGCCCTCGTCTGGTTCGACGAAGTCAACCGCAAGGGGCTTTTCGAGCCTGTTGGAACCCACGCGGATCACCGCCGCCGCGGGCTTTCCCGCTGCGTGATCCAGGAAGGGCTGTGCCGTTTACATGCGCTCGGCGCGACGATGGCCTACGTCAACAGCAACGCCGACGACGTTCCTTCCAACGGTCTCTACGCCGCCTGCGGATTCGAGATCGTCGATGGCGACGCACGCTGGGAACGCCGCCTGGGCGAAGCCTCTACGACACCCGAGGCATGATCTCGGTAGCGATGAGCTCCAGGACCGCGATGTCGTCCATGTCGAGCGTCTGGAGCATGATCCGGTCGAGGCCCTGGTCTTCACGTATCTTGATAGATTCGACGACCTCGTCAGGTGTGCCGACGAGCAGGCCGCGCTCACGCATGCCATCGAGCACTTCCGCCGGCTCCTGATCCTCGCGGCCGGTTATCGCCATGAGCTTGCGGGCGCGTTCATGGAGCTCCTGCTCGTCGCGCCCGATGACGTGCGAGAGCATGATCGATTTGGTGATCTCGGACGGGTCGCGGCCAACGTCGGCGCAGTGCCGCTCCAATACGTTGACCTTGTGGTTGTAGACGTCGGGCGGCGTCGGCGTGACGTTCCACTCGTCCGCGTACTCCGCGACGAGCCGCAACGTGCGCCGCTCGCCCCCGCCACCGATCAGGATCTGCGCCTTGCCGTCCGTTGGGGTTAGCGCCGCCTGCGCCATATCGAGCTGGTAGTACTCGCCCTGGAAGTCGACGCGCTCGCCGCTCCAGAGCAAGGTGATGAGCTTCAGTGACTCCTCGAAGCGGTCGAAGCGCTCTTTGAGTGGCGGCAGCCGGAAGCCGAAGGCGCGGTGCTCGCTCTCGTTCCAGCCCGCGCCGATGCCGAACATGTAGCGGCCGTCGGAGAGCTTGTCGAGCGTTGCGGCTTCGTAGGCAAGGTGCACCGGCTCCCGGAAGCTGACCGGCGAGACGAGCTGGCCGAAGACGAGCCGGTCGCTCCAGAGGGGCACGGCGGTCAGCGATGGTGTGAGCGCCAGCGTTTCGCGCTCGTGTTTGCCCATGACCGAGTAGAGGTGGTCGGAGCGCCAGACGGACTCGAAGCCGAGCTGGTCGGTGCTGTCGACGATGTTCTTCCAGCGCTCCCAGTTGAGCCCTTCTTGACCTTCGATCATGACGCCGAGTTTCATCGTTGTGCTCCAGTCCATTTGCATTTGGTATCGAACGTTCGCAATGATCTTAGCCCGGGAGAGCGCTCGTGCGGCGACACTAAGTCACAGGCAAGTGATAGAATAGAACAAATGTTCTATAGCCGCGTTCAACGATGAAAGTGGTGCGATGGCTCGCCGAAAGGGCCGGGCAACATCGTCCGGCCGCAAGACGAAGAAGCAACAGCAGGCGAAATTCAGGGTCGGGCAGCGTGTCCAGATCGACGGCTACGGCGCGGGCAAGGTCATCGCGGTCGAGGCGCGCCGGGGTGGACGCTACTCCGATGTCTGGGTGCAGCCCGACGACAAGTCCGCGCGGGAGATCGGGGTGCGCTACCAGCACGAGCTCATCGAACCGGCCTGAGCCGCCTTCGCGCTTCTCCAATTCACTCTGGCTTTCTACCTGCACGCTAGGCACTGGCCACTATACTCAGCGATGCCCAGACGTTACCTTCCAATGAGGCAGTTGGGAGGCTCGCAATCGTCGGTCGCTGGTTTCATTCCAATGTGCGCCGCCTGTACTGGTTCGGGGGATTGTGCTTCGTGCTGGCGATTCTCCCGGCCTGCGGAGGAGACGCAGCGGAGGGACCTGACGCTGCCGAGGTCGCAGCGAGTGCCGCGCGCGGCGGATTCATCGCCTGGACTACGAGCCGTAACCTCGACGTGCGTGATATCCAAACCGACACCCAGACGATTCGATCCGATGGCGCAGACGTGCGACTCACCGCCGAAACGCGCGGAGGGCTTGCAAACCCCTGGATGCCGCTCGACATCACCGTCCCGGTCAGCCGCAACGCGGACAACGCCTGGCTTGTGCCGTCGACGCAGGTGATTGACCGGCTCGTCGACTCGGCGCGCGCAGCGACAAGCGTTGAACCGGCCCCAACCGAGACGCTTCCGACTGCGACGAGCATGCCCGCGCCGCCACCAGCGACACCGACCCCCGCGCCACCGGAGATCCCGCCGCCGCCGGATGGAACTGTGATCTACCTCTCCGACTGGTCTACTGGTATCGACGGCTGGATTGGCGCGTCGGACTGGAGCGTTGAATCGGGCTACCTCGTCAACGATGGCAGCCAGCTCGGGCGTGACCCCTGGCTCGAAGCGCCGGCCCAGGTCCAGCCCTGGCAGTCTATGGTCGTTGAGTTTCAGGCGGAGGTGCTGGCGGATAGCTACGGGAGCTTCGGGCTCGTCGCCCGCGCAGGCGGCGCAGGCTGGAACGAACTCGGTCTGCGCTGGCAGGCCACCGAGTCCGACATTGAGGAGAGCGCCGAGAACGCGGTTGTGTCGCTGGGCGCGACGCTCCGGCGTAGTACGCAACGTGTAACCGAAGAGTGGTTCGCGTCGCCAATTGCGCTTGCGCCCGGACCACATCTTTACCGCTTCGAGTTCACTGGTGACGAGATTTCGATGTTCATCGACGGCGTCGAAGTCGGCGAGATCGAAGACGGCAGCTTCGCCGCCGGTGAATTCCTCGGCCTCTGGTCCGAACAGACCCCGCTCCGAGTAGGCTGGTTTCGGGTGACAGTTGTTTGAGGATTCTCGGCGATACTGCGCGTAGGAGGAGGCAGCCTCTTATGCCTTCACCCAGATGTCTGCCTGAAAGCTGCTAGCACTTCATCGTCGGGTAGGAGGGGGATGAAAAACACCCGCCACTTAGATCGAGTGGCGGGTGTTGGTTCGACGTTGGTGAGCGCTAGCTCTCGATCTCGTCGCCGAACTCCTGCTCGGCCTGGGTCAGGGAGTCGTCGATGATCGTGACCATGCGGTCGAGCTCGTCGTGGGTGACGACGAAGGGCGGCGCGACGTGGATGATGTCCCAGACGCGGGTCAGCATGCCCTTCTCGTTCATCAGCTCGTCGACACGCTTGACGAACTTGGAGTCCTTGGCGAACTTGTCCTTGGTCTCCTTGTTCTTGACCAGCTCGACGCCGGCCATCAGGCCGAGGCCGCGCACCTGGCCGACCGCCGGGTGCGCTTCGAGCTCCTTGAGCTGCCGCATCAGGTACTCGCCCTTGTCGCGCGACTGCGCCGGCAGGTCCTCTTCCTTGAAGATCTCAATGTTCTTCAACGCCGCCGCCGCTGCGACGGCCTGGCCGCCAAAGGTCAAGAGGTGGCCGAGCGAGACATCCTTGTGATCCTTGAAGGGCTCGTAGATCTCGGAGCGGACCGCCGCGCCGGCGATCGGCGCGTAGCCGGAGGAGAGGCCCTTGGCCATCGTCATGATGTCCGGCACGACGTCGTACTGCTCCATCGCGAAGTAGGTGCCGGTCCGGCCCCAGCCGTTGATGACCTCGTCGGCGATCAACAGCACGCCGTGCTTGTCACAGATCTCGCGCAGCCGCTTCCAATAGGCCTTGCCGGGGATCTGGACGCCGTTGGCGGTCGAGATCGGCTCGGCGATGATCGCCGCGACCGTCTCGGGATCCTGGAATTCGATCTCCTTCTCGAAGGCGTTGGCGCAGGCGATCTCGTCGGCTTCGCCTTCGAGGCCCGGGAACTGGGCGCGATAATTGTTCGGCGAAGGCACGTGGTAGACGCCGGCCATGAAGGGGCCGAAGTACTTCTCGGCGCGGATGCTGGTGAGACTCATCGCGCCGAAGGTCATGCCGTGGTACGAGCCGCGCCGGGCGATGATCTTGTAGCGCCGTGGGAAGCCGCGCATGGCCTGGACCTGCTTGGCGATCTTCATCGCGCTCTCGACGGCTTCAGAGCCGCCCGAGCAGAAGAAGACGCGGTCGAGGTCGCCGGGCAAGAGGTCGGCGATCGCTTCGCCGAGGGCCACGGCCGGGACGGTCGTGTAGTTGCCGGCCGAGACATAGGCCAGGCGCGCCGCCTGCTCCTTCATCGCCTCGCCGATCTCAGCGCGGCCGTGGCCGGCGTTGACCACCCAGAGGCCGGCGATGCCGTCGAGGTATTCCTTGCCGTAGACGTCGTAGAGCCGCGCGCCCTCGCCGCGGTCAAAGACCTTCATGCCCTTTTCTTCGGCGAGGTTTTGCCACGTAGCGCTGTGGATCCAGACGTGATCGAGTGCGGATTTCGTTAGTTTATCGGCGGTTGCTACAGCCACGCTGCTCTTCCCCCTCGCTGAAACCGGTGAGTTGAAAATATCGGCAGAAACCTGCCGCCAAGCGACGATCGCTTGGTGCGAGTATAGCAGTGGGATCGACCCGATATACGGATAGTCGGGAGCCTTGGAGTCAACTATCCGATTCCGCGCTCGCGCGCCTCGTCGACAAGCTGCAAATAGGTCTTGTAGAGGCTGGAGATACGCTCGCGTTCGCCGTGCAGATCATGCTTGCCGGCGAACGTCTGCGCGCCGATCTCGCCCAGCGTCGCAACCTCGTCACGCCAGGCGGTCCACCCCGCCAGTTCGCTCAACCGCCCGTCGTAGCGAGCATTGAACTGATCGACTAGGTAGTGGACTGTCCGGTTCTCGCCGAGCACCCGCTGCCGGTCGAGGACAACGACGCAGAATGGAACAAGCATCTCGGCGGCCAGGTCCGGCCGCGCGCCGAAACCAAGCCGGGCTTCTACCCAGTCGGGGTAATCAACAAGCGCCAGCGTTGCATCGACCGGCAGCCAGGAGCCGCTTGCGGGATCGTGGACCTCCAACCAGCGGTGATCGTTGTGCTGGTAACCAAAGACCGTCGCGCGTGTCGCGTACTCCGCCACCAACGCCTCGCTGTCGGCCTGGCGACGCTCGCTGGGCGGGTGGACGTTGACCTCGGCCATCCAGCGCGTCTCGATGCCGGTCGCCTGGAGGAGAGCGTCGAGCACCTGAGCCTGCTCGGCGCAGTTGCCCGCACGCCGCTCGATGATCTCGTCGACGGAGCGCTGCCGGTAGTCGGTTGCGACCCACTCCAGTTCACTATGGAGCCAGGCGGTTAGGTGTCGGGCGCGGTCGGTGACGTCCCCGGCGTCGCCGGCAACCTCGCTCGCGAGCTGTTCGATTGCAACGGCCATTGGCGGTCCCTGTTCCTGCTTCACGGCGCGCCTGTGGAACTCTACCCAGCGTCGCGCCCCGCCAGTCTAGAATGAATCCGATCTCGGTGAATGTCGCAGTGTAGACAGGAAAAGCAGGCGCATGTCCAAAGAAGTGCTGGTTCTTTCAAAGAAGTTTCGCGACGGCGATCGCGGGTATGTTGAACAGTTTCTCGGTTCGCGCGGGTGTAGTCTGATCGAGAAGCCGATCAGCCATCCGGTCGATGAAGAGCAGTTGGTCGGGCTGGCTGAGACCGCCGGCGGCATCATCACTGGTCTCGAGCAGATCACGCCCGCCGTCTTCGACGCCGCCCCGCACCTGAAGGTCGTCTCGGCCGGGGGCGTCGGATTCGACCACATCAACCTCGAAGCCGCGGCGGAGCACAACGTTGTCGTCGCCAATTGCGCCGGTTGCAACAACCACGCCGTCTCGGAGCTGGCCTTCGGCATGATGCTGAACCTGGCCCGGAAGATCCTCCCGAACGACCAGGCGATCCGCTCCGATGGCTGGGTCTCCGACGGCGCGCTGCGGGATGGCGGCGAGCTCTGGGGCAAGACGCTCGGCGTCGTCGGGCTGGGCCGCGTTGGCAAGTCGAGCGCGCTGCTCGGCAAAGCCTTCGGGATGAACGTGCTGGCCAACGACATCGACTGGGACATTACTTTCGCCAACCAGAACGCGATCTCCTATGTCCCACTGGAGCGGCTGTTGCGGGAGTCCGATTTCATCACGCTGCACGTTCCGTTGACCGAATTCACCAACGAATTGATCGACGAAGACGCGATCGACCTGATGAAGCCCTCGGCGATTCTGATCAACACGGCGCGTGGCCCGATTGTCAAGGAAGCGGCGCTCGTCTCAGCGCTCTCGGCGGGCCGGGTGGCCGCCGCCGGGCTCGATGTCTTCCGGGTTGAGCCGCACCCGGACAATCCCTACGTCGAGTTCGACAACGTCATCCTCACCTCCCACATCGGCGGCTCGACCCGCGAAGCCTTCGACCGTTCGCTCTACCTCGCGATGACGAACGTCTGCAACGTCCTGAACGGCATGCCGGCCCATTCGCAGGTGAATTAGTAGGGACCAGGGAATAGGGAACAGGGAACAGGGAAACAATCGGGGGGCTGACGTTGCCCATCTTCTACGGCTGTTGGGGACTGCCTGGTTGTTGGAGCCGGATGGGGAGATGCTGGGCCGCCTGGCGTTGTTGCCCGGCCTCGATGCTGTTGTTCCAGAGGTAACGCCGGAGGCGGCGGCGCTGGAGTATAGCCGGGTCGTCCTGCAGCTTGCGCCGCCCTACGCATCGCTCTTTCTCGATGACGAGGCGATGCTGAACAGCGGCCCGGCGGAGCGTGTCGAACTGGAGTATCGGCGGGCTGGGTTTCAGATTCGGCCAGAGTGGCGTGCTGGGCCCGCCGATCATCTCGGGCTGGAGCTGCTGTTTCTGGCGCACCTGTTCGAGCGGGACGAGGCGCAGGCCGCTCGGTTCCTCGAAGATCATCTGCTCCCGTGGGCGCCGGTCTGTCTCCTGGCGCTCGCCCGGATCGAGACCGCGCGGCTCTATCCCGCGTTGGCGCGGACGACGCTGGATGTGCTGGTGTCACTCTAGCCCTGCGAGATCGGCTGGAGCGGTGCGCGTGACCAGCACCTTGTCGACCCGCGCCTGATCCATATCGACGACCTCGAAACGCAGACCGGCGCGCTCGAAGTGCTCCGACGGTATCGGCACCTTGCCGAGCTCCGCCATGACGAGGCCGCCGAGCGTCTGGTAGCGCCCCGGATCGTCCACCGGCGCGAGATCGACCTGCAAGATGTCGCGCAGCTCGTGGAGTGGCGTCATGCCATCGACCAGCCAGGAGCCGTCCTCACGCTCGATGATCGGTTGATCGGCGTCGATGGCCGCGTCGAGCTCGCCGACGATGGCCTCCAGCAGGTCGTGGAGCGTGACGAGTCCCTGGATCGCGCCATACTCATCGACGACGAGCGCCCGGCGGATGCCCGTCTGCTGGAAGAGCTCCATCACGCCGAAGGCCGGCGCGGACTCCGGCACGTAGAGCGGCGGCGTCACAACTCCGCGCAGGTCGAAGTCCCGCTCGCGCCAGAGATCCTTGATCGCGACGAAGCCCAGCGCATGGTCGGGCGAGCCGTCGTAGGCGGGGTAGTAGGAATGCCCGCTCTCGGCCATCCGCGCCCGGTTCTCCGGCTCGGACGCTTCGACGTCGACCCAGACGATCTGGCGGCGCGGCGTCATGATGTCGCTGGCCGTGAGGTCGGCCAGGTCGAAGATCCCAAGCGCCATGGCTTCCTCGGTCTCCTCGATCGCTCCGCTGCGCGCGCCCTGCTCGATAAGAATGCGAATCTCCTCTTCCGACACCTGGTTCTCGACAGTCTCCGGAACGCCGAGCAAGCGCAAGACGCCGCGTGTCGAGTAGCTGAGCAGCGCGACGATGGGCCGGCCGATCCGCGCCAGCGTCGTCAATGGGCGTGCCAGGATGGCCGCGATTGATTCCGGTTGCTGGAGCGCCAGCCGCTTCGGGACCAATTCACCAAAGACCAGCGAGAGATAGGTCGTCGCGCCGACGACGAGTGTGAAGGCGACGGCGTCGCTGTATTGGCCGACAACCGCGACGTCGTCGAGCGCGCCGGAAGCGCGTCCGGCCAGCGTCGCCCCACCGACCGCGCCGGCAAGGATGCCGATGAGCGTAATCCCGAACTGCACGGTCGCCAGGAAGCGGTCCGGCGCGTCTGCGAGCGCAAGCGCCGCCCGGGCGCCGGCGCTGCCATTGTTGGCCCGCTCCTGGAGCCGCACCTGCTGGGCGGAGACGACGGCAAACTCGGCCATCGCCAGTAGCCCGTTGAGCAGCACCAACACGACGATGACGACGATCTCGAAGGCGATGTTCATGTTCTCCAGCTTCGCGTTCAGCGCGGCAGCCATCTGCCGGCGTGCCATGAGTCTATAGAACCGCGCTGGACATGCGTTCGCCGGGCCTACAGTACCTTGCGCCTCTCCAAGAGGCTTGACTGATCCTGGCCTGCCACATTGAGCCCGTACAACGGCGTCCAGGGCGGTCTCTGCGCCGCCGCCTGTTAGCGCACTGTTTGCAACACATTCACAACATGTGCCGAACGTTCAGCCAGCGCTTACCAGAGCAAAACCTGTTGATCATCTGCCGTGCCTATCCTCGAAACGGCGACGCCGCCAACGGGACCGCGGCGCCGTTCATAGACAACACACTATGGGGAGAGGCACATGGAGGCGAGAACTCTGTTGGATCGTCAGTTGCGGCGGCGCTCCGCGCTGCGGCTCGGGCTGGGTTCGGTTGCCGGCGCAGCACTGGTGAGCCCGCTGCTCGCGGCCTGTGGCGATGACGACGATGATGACGACGGCGACGACTCCGGGAGCGGCGGCGGCGCGGAACCGACCGCCACGACAGACGCGGGATTGGACGCATCCTCCGACCCCACCGCGACGACGGCCGACGCGGAGCAGCCCGAAACGACGGCGACTGAAGCCCCAGACGATGAGCCGAGCGCCACGGAGGACACAGAGCCGGAACCGACCGCCGCCGCCGGTAGCGTCGCGCTCTGGGACGAGGAGTTCGTCGTCGCGAGCGCCCTGGAACCGGTCGACCTCCTGCCCTGGTTCGCCGGCTACGACCAGGGCCTGATCACCCGCCAGATCTACCAGACGCTCGTCGAACCGCGCCTGACGATCAACGAGTCCGGCACGGTCGAGGTCGAGCTTGTGCCCTGGCTGGCTGAGTCCTGGGAGCTGGTCGAGCCGACCCGCTGGCGCTTCAAGCTGCGCGAGGGCGTGACGTTCCACAATGGCGAAGAATTCAATGCCGAGGTCGCGAAATTCTCCTACGAAACGATGACTGACCAGGAAGTGCTCGACTCGGTCGGCAAGACCTCGTTCCTGCGGACAATCGAAGCCTGGGAGGTCGTCGATGACTACACCATCGACGTCGTAACGAGCATCCCCGACACCGAGCTGCCGGGCCTCTCGATCCGGATCGGCTTCGCGGCGCTGCCGAAGCAGTTCATTGAGGAGAACGGCATCGAAGCGCTTGGTGAAACGCCGATCGGCACCGGTCCCTACAAGTTCGAGGGCTGGGAACGCGGCCAGAACGTGACCCTGTCGCGTTACGAAGACTACTGGAACCCCGATGGCCCGAATATGGCCAGCGTCCGTTACATCTTCCGCGAACAGTCGAGCGTCCGCGCCCAGACGGTTCAGGCGGGCGAGGCGCACTTCGCCTACAACATTGGCGCGGAACAGGCAGCGACGCTCGAGAACTCGGTCGTCGGCGGTGGCTTCCAATCGACCAGCATCCGCATCAATAACCAGATCGAGCCGACCAACGACATCCGCTTGCGTCAGGCGCTCAACTACGCCATTGACCGCGAGGCGATTGTCGACGCGATCTTCGGCGGCGCGGCGACGCCGCTGGCCTTCTTCGGCTTCCAGCCGGTTGATCTCGAACCGTTCCCCTATGATCCGGATCAGGCGGCGGCGCTGATCGACGACGCGGGTTTGGCCGGGACCGAGCTCGAGTTCGTCTACGGCGAGGGCCGCATCCCCGAGGAAGACCAGCTCGCTGAGATCTACAAAGCTTCGTTCGAGGCGATTGGCCTGAGTATCACGCTCAACAAGGTCGAGCCGCGCCAGTACAACGAGATCGGCGGCCAGGCTTTCGAGGAGCAGCCGGCGCTCTACATGGAGACGACCAGCAGCGGCAACTTCGGCGAGATCGCCTCCGGTCTCTTCGACAAGTACGGCTGCGAAGGCACCGGGACCTTCTGCGACCCCGGCTTCGACGCCGAGTTCCAGGAGCTGCAAGGTCTGACCGGCCAGGAACGGCTCGATCTGCTCCAGTCGATTGCCCAGCGCCTGCACGAAGAGGAGACGCCGCGCGCCTGGGTTGCCGCCGTGCAGCAGGTCCACGGGCTGGCTCCCAACGTCGAGACGACGCTGCCGGCCAACACCTACATCCGTTTCGACGACATCAAGGTGAGCGACTGAGGTGCGCGGCTACGTCGCCCGCCGGCTATTGAGCGCCGTAGGCGTCGTGGCGGGCTTGCTCGTCTTCGTCTTCATCGGCACCTACTACATCGGCGATCCGGTCTTCCTGATGGTCGACCGGGAGCTGAACACCGAGGAAGACCGCCAGGCGCTGGTCGAGCTGCACGGCTTCGACCGGCCGGCGCACGAGCAATTCTTTGACTTTGCGGCCGACGCGGCGCGGGGCGATTTCGGCGAATCGCTCTTTCAGAACCGGCCCGCCTCGGAGGTTGTGATCGAGCGCATCCCGGCAACGATGCTCCTCGCAGCGGCGGCGATGATCCTGACCTTCGCCATTGCGATACCGGCCGCAACCATTGCCGCGCGCAATCCAGGCCGCTGGCCCGAGACGCTCGTCACGTCGGTCTCGACGGCGCTCGCGTCGATCGCGTCGTTCTGGCTGGCGCTGGGGCTGATCTTCGTCTTCGCCGTGAAGCTCTCGGCGTTGCCGACCTCGGGCTACGGCTCCTGGCAGCAGCTCATCCTGCCGGCTGTCGCGCTGGCGCTGCCGGCGACAGGCCAGATCACCCAGGTGATCCACGCCAGCATGGTCGATGAGTTCCGACAGCCCTATGTGGCGGTCGCCCGCTCGAAAGGCCTGCGCGAGTTCGTCGTCGTCCGGCGGCATGTGCTCAAGAACACCGCCATCGTGACGATCACCGTGCTCGGCGCGATGCTCGCGGCGCTACTCAACGGCGCGGTCCTGATCGAGTCGATCTTTGCCTGGCCAGGGCTGGGGCAGGTCGGACTCCAGGCCGTCCATCAGCGCGATCTGCCGGTCCTCTCTGCGACGGTCTTCTATGTTGGGATCACCGTCACCGGCGTCAATCTGCTCGTCGACCTTGCATATGCCTATCTTGATCCGAGAGTGAGACTTTCATGAGTGCCGAACGCACGCTTGCCGGCGCGCTGCCGTCCGAGAAGACCCAACGTCCGCCGCGCCAGCTCTTCCGACACCTGCGCCGCCGGCCGCTCCAGAGCGCCAGCGTCATCGTCCTCGGCTTGATGGTCCTGCTGGCCATCGCAGGGTCGGCGTTGCCGATGAACGATCCGCAAGCGCAGGACCTGCGGGCCCGTCTCAGCCCGCCGATGACGCGCACCGCTGACGGCACGCTCTACGTGCTTGGGACCGACCAGCTCGGCCGGGATGTCCTCTCCCGGATCGTGATCGGCGCGCGTATCTCGCTCGGCATCGCGTTTCTGGCGATGATCGTCTCCGGGGTCTTCGGCTCGGCCGCGGGGCTGCTGGCCGGCTATCGCTCCGGCATCGCCGATCACGCCATCATGCGGCTAGTAGATATTCAGATGGCGTTCCCGACGATCCTCCTGGCGATCTTCCTGCTCTACCTCATCGGAACGACGCTGCTCAACTTGATTCTGCTGCTCTCGCTGATGGGCTGGATCAGCTACGCCCGGATGGCGCGTGCACAGACGCTCTCGGTCAAACAGCAGCCCTTCGTCGAGAGCGCTATCGCGATTGGCGCGGGCTCGCCACGGGTTCTCTTCCGGCACATCCTGCCGCACCTCGCGCCGGTATTGCTGGTTATCGCCGTCTTCGACTTCGCGACGGTCATGCTGGCGGAGGCCGGTCTGAGCTTCCTCGGGCTTGGCGTTCAGCCGCCGGACACCTCCTGGGGCCGAATGATCGCTGATGGGCAGGCGCACGTCTTTACCGGCGGCTGGTGGCTCTTCGTCTTCCCGGGCATCGCGATCTTTCTGACCGTGCTCTCGGCCCGGCTCTCTTCGACATTGATTCTCTCGAGAATCGGCTCAAACGCCCCGTCAGACTTCTAGATAGCGCGTTCGCTGTGAAAGGAACAGCCAGTGGTTACGACTTACGAACGGCATATCCCGCTCCAGGGGAATTTCAACTTCCGCGATCTGGGCGGCTACGAGGCGGCGGACGGCCGCGTACTGCGCTGGCGCAGGCTCTACCGGAGCGACGCGCTGCACGGTCTCACAGCCGAGGATGTCCGGCGGCTGGGCTTGCTCGGTATCGTCGCCGTCTTCGACCTGCGCACAGCCCACGAGCTTGAGTATGACGGCCTCGGCACGCTCTACGACGCCGGCGTCATTCACCACCACATGCCCTTCATCACCGACGCGCCGCCGCCGAGCGAACGGGATCTGGGCGAGGATCTCCATCCCATCTATGTCCGCATGTTGGAGTCCGCGCAGCCGAGCATCAAGACGGTCTTCGAGCGCCTCGCAGACGAGACCTCTTATCCGGCGGTCTTTCACTGCACAGCCGGCAAAGACCGCACCGGGGTGCTGTCTGCGTTGATCCTGCGGTCGCTCGGCGTCGCCGACGAGGTGATCATTGAGGACTACGCCCTGAGCTCGACCTACATCACGCCGCACCTCGAAGCGCGCTGGGAGGCCGGCGAGCTGGGACCGTACAAGAACATCCCAAGGGCGCTTCTGCGGGCCGATCCCGAGTCGATGGTCAAGATCCTGAGTGTCGTCGACGAGGAGTATGGCCCCGGCACGGCCTACCTCGAAGCAACCGGGCTCTCGGCCGACGCGCTCGACCTCGTCCGCGACCGGCTGCTCATCGACGCCGACAAGGCCTGACCACCAACTGAATCGCTGTTTCCCTCACTCCTCTGGACCGGCCCGGCAACCCCGCCTCGGGCCGGTCCACTCATCGTCACAGTTGCATAGTTGCTTGGCATCCCGAAGAAGGCTTCGCGCCTGAGGGATCTACGAGCAACATAGCGAACGTATCGCGGTCATACATCGTGCGGCCCTAACGAAGCCGCTGCACCGCTTGACAACACGCTGGCAACAAGATCCCTTGGACTCAAAGTCTTCCTCGGGATGCCAGACGATTCCGGATGCTGATCATACAAGCCGATCCGGGCATTGCGTGGAAGAAACAACCGGTTGCATGTCCCGTGCATCCCTGCGACGATCTCGGGAGACAGCAATGAACACCACCAGGTAAAGGGGGATGCGATGCTACGGGCTGAGAACGTCGGGAGCCTGCTGCGTCCACAGGAGCTACTCGATGCGCGCGCAGCGCTCGCCGCCGGGAAGATCGACCAGCGGGCCTTCAAGGCAGTCGAGGACCGTGCCGTTGACTACTGTATCCAGGTGCAGGAGGAGGCCGGGATCGACATCGTCACCGATGGCGAGATGCGCCGCAATGTCTTCGCCAGCCAGCTCGTCCAGGCCTCGGAGGGCTTTGAGCGCATC
This sequence comes from Chloroflexia bacterium, assembly GCA_030431755.1. Taxonomy (GTDB): domain Bacteria; phylum Chloroflexota; class Chloroflexia; order Thermomicrobiales; family CFX8; genus JAUIIK01. The sequence goes on along the minus strand of JAUIIK010000016.1, from coordinate 1,182 downwards.
GAGGACAACTATGTCGACTGGTTCGACATGGAGGGCAACCGCCAGCGCGATCCGGTAACCGTCGGGCTGACCGGCAAGATTAGGATGAAGCGGCGACTCTCGGCGGAAGAGTTCACCTACCTCCGCGCCAGAACCGACAAGCCGACGAAGATGACGATCCCCTCGCCAACGATGTACGCCTACTACTGGGTGCCCGGTATCTCCGAGGCCGCCTACCCGCATCCCGCCGCCTATATGGCCGACGTCACCGACATCCTGCGTGACGAGGTTGCGGAGCTTATCCGGCTCGGTTGCGACTACATCCAGTTCGACGCGCCTGAGCTCGGGATGCTCATCGACCCGCACCAGCAGGAGTGGTTTCGTGCCAAGGGCTTCGAGACCGACTATATGCTCGATGACGGCATCGACATGATCAACGCCGTCATCGCCGGGCACGAATCCGACGCGACCTTCGCGCTGCACATCTGCCGTGGCAACGACGCCAACCGCTACATGGCGCGCGGCGGTTACGACGCTATCGCGCGGCGCGTCTTCCAGCGCTGTGCGGCGTCGCTGCTGCTACTCGAATACGACGATGATCGCTCCGGTAGCTTCGAGCCGCTGGCCGAGGTGCCCGAGGACAAGGCCGTCGTGCTCGGGTTGATTTCGACCAAGCGCGGCGAGCTGGAGACGCCGGACGCGCTGGTCCGGCGGATCAACGAGGCGGCGCAGCACATCCCGCTCGACCGGCTGGCGCTCAGTCCGCAATGCGGCTTTGCCTCCGTCGCAAGCGGCAACCATCTTGGATTCGAGAAGCAGGCTGAGAAGCTGAAGCTCACCGCCGATGTCGCCCACGGGGTTTGGGGCACATCCGCTGGTACACACTGACACTGTCAGATCGCCGCGTACATCCCTGGTACAGATCCCGCTCCAAGATTGGCATCCCGAGGCAACGAGGGATCTTCGAGCGCAACGTAGTGCTCCGCAGGTAGAGGGCTCTGGCGCTACGGCGTTGTTGCCAGCATCTCGTCTCGCCGACAGGTGGCACGCTCGTTGCGAGATCCCTCCTGCGTCGGGATGACCATGTTGTTAGTGTCGAGCCTACTGCAAGGTGTTCGCTGCGCACTGAATCCGGGCAATCCACAAGTAAAGTGCCAGAGGTAGAGCATCAAGTTTGCTTGCTCTGTGCGCGACATCAACCAG